>CAMZAY010000064.1 GCA_947304365.1 uncultured Clostridia bacterium
AGATCGCCGTGGAGATGTACATCCGGTCTTCCTGTGTTTTGCCGAACTCGGAGATGAGGGCGTTGTAGGGGGTGCAGTACATCGTCATAAACAGATAGAAGAGGATCAGGAAGCCGAGCACCCATGCGATGTTGATGCCGCTGATGGCCCTGACGGGGGCGCAGAAGACGAGAACGGCGATCACCGCAAAGGGGATCGCGGCGGCGCGCATGAAGGGGATCCTGCGGCCCTTGGGATTTTTGCTCCTGTCGGAAAGCGAGGCGATGAGCGGATCGGTGACCGCGTCAAAGATACGGCAGATAAATGCTATAAGTCCGAGTATGGTGAGTACGCCGAGGATGATAAGTCCCGGAGGCAGGTAGCTGACCGCGCCGTTAAGGGTGAGGTCGTCCTTGGTGGGCAGATAGAAAGTCACGAGCCACGCGTTGATGATGCCGCCGAGGATCGACCAGCCCAGCTGACCGACCGCAAAGATCCGCATCTCTTTTTTGGTGAGGCGTCTTGTTTTCATTGGTTTTTCCCCCTGTATTATTTCACGCATCCGTATAGGGATACGGATCGTCTTACATTTTATTATAATACAGCATTCCCGTTTTGAAAAGAATTTTTTTAAAAACGGAGGGGGAAGTTAAGCGGCGCGTCAAAGGTCATTCCCCGCCGGCGAGGGAGGGGGAGCCGCCGCCCTTCGTTTCGCCCGCGGCGGCAAGGCGCGAAGCGAGCTCGCGGTTGACGCTGCAGAGCTCGGCGAACATTGCGTGAAGCGCCATAAAGCGCTCGTGCTGCTCCTTAAGCGCCTCTGTCAAGCGGGAGATCCGCTCCTCGTACCCGTCGGGAGGGACGTCCTTCTTTTCCGGTAAAGCGCAAACGGAGCCGCGCGCCGGCTTTGTCATTGAGCGGTATTTGTTCTGATACCTGAGCATCAGCTTGGCGTCGCCCTTGGCAAGCACGAACGCCGCGCTCCGTACGGAGCGGCCGCTTAACGTAAGCTCGTTCATGGCCCGCATGAGCTCGTCGGCCTCCTCGGGAGAGAAGGGGACAAAGCTTTCGGCGCTCATGCCCTTTTCCTTAAGCAGGGCGTAATAGCGGTTGCGCACGCTGTCGGGCTGTCTGCCCGTCATTTGCGCAAGCAGTCTGAACGCGCCCGAAAGCGAGCTGCCGTTCGCCTTGGCGCCCTGTGCAAGCTCCGTCAACAGAGCGTTTTCTTCATCCGACCAGCCTTTTCTTTTCATTTTCGACTACATGTATTGATGTTTTCAGATTATTATGATCTGCGCCAAAATATGCGCGGTTCACTTAAAAAACGCGGCAAAATACGCGATCAGCCCCACCGCGGCGGAGCTCGTTATGCCGTACACGAGCACCGGCCCCGCGATGGAGAAAAGCTGCGCGCATACGCCCATCACCACGCCCTCGCTCCTGTGCTCCATCGCAGGGGCGACGACGGAGTTGGAAAACCCCGTTATGGGCACGACGGAGCCGGCCCCCGCGAATCTGCCGAGCTTGTCGTAAACGCCCAGCCCGGTCAGCAGCGCCGCAATAAATATGAGCGTTACGGAAACGAACGCGGAGCGGCTTTCATCGTCGAGCTTCAAAAGCACCGTGCCCATATCCCCTATGAATTGCCCGAGACAGCATATTAGCCCGCCCGTAACGAAAGCGAGCAGGCATCTTAAAAGCACGCGGCTGCGCGGCATGCGCTCCTTGACCAGCTTTAGGTATTCCGCGTGCTCGGCCTTTTCGGCCTTTGTCAGTTTTCGCCTGGGTCTTGCCATTTCGATCTCTCCCCGTCTTTTTTCCTTCCGTTCAAGTATCTGCAAACGGACGAAAATTATTAGGGAAACGCCGTTAACTATATATATATTTTTCGATGCGGCGGAAAATCGAACAATTGCTTCTTGACGAAAGGGACTTATTACATTATAATTATTTAGAATGTCTATACCCTGGGTCGGTATGGCTGATCGGGGCGGCATATTATATAGATCGGAGGAAAACAGTTTTGAACTGGTGGCATTATCTGCTGATCCTCGCCGGTATCCTCGTCGGATGCGGCATAGGAGCAGTGATCGGGTATTATTACAGACGGAACATCGCAGAGGCTAAAACGGCCAAAGCGGAAGATGCGGTAAAGCGAATGATCGACGATGCGCAGAAGCGCGCCGAAACTCTGAAGAAAGAAACCATTCTCGAAGCAAAGGAAGAGGTTTATCGCATAAAGACAGAGCAGGAGAGGGAGAACAAGGAACGCAGGAACGAAGTCCAGCGCGCCGAGCGCCGTCTCCAGCAAAGGGAAGAAAGCTTTGATAAAAAGCTTGAAGGCATCGAAAAGCGTGAGGAGCAGCTGAATCAGCGCACCAAGGAGATCGAGAAGCTCGAGGTCTCCGCGAAGGAGCTTTTCGAGAAGCAGAAGGGTGAGTTTGAGCGCGTCGCCTCCATGACGAGCGACGAAGCAAAGGCGATCATCCTGAACAACGCGGAGAAGGAAGCCCGCCACGATGCGACGCTCATGATCCGCGATATCGAGTCCAAGGCCAAGGCCGAGGCGGACAGGCGCGCGGTCAACATAATCGCTTCCGCCATACAGCGCTGCGCGGCGGATCACGTTGCAGAGACCACGATCAGCGTAGTGCCCCTTCCCAATGACGAGATGAAGGGCCGCATAATCGGCCGCGAGGGAAGGAACATCAGGACCCTTGAAACGGCGACCGGCGTCGATCTCATAATCGACGATACTCCCGAGGCGGTCATCCTCTCCGGCTTCGATCCCGTAAGGCGAGAGGTCGCAAGGATCGCGCTCGAGAAGCTCATACTCGACGGGCGTATCCATCCCGCCAGGATAGAGGAAATGGTCGAAAAGGCCAGGAAGGAAGTCGACAATCAGATCCGCGAAGCGGGCGAATCAGCCATCTTCGAGGTCGGTATCCACGGCCTGCATCATGAGCTTGTAAGGCTTCTCGGCCGCTTGAGGTACCGCACCAGCTACGGTCAGAACGTGCTGAAGCACAGCATCGAGGTCGCGCATCTCGCGGGACTCATGGCTGTTGAGCTCGGCGTGAACGTGCAGCTTGCGAAGCGCGCGGGTCTGCTTCACGATATAGGCAAGGCCGTCGATCATGAGGTCGAGGGCAGCCACGCCACCATCGGCGCGGATCTTGCCAAAAAGTACCGCGAGAACAACCAGATCGTCCATGCGATACTCGCCCATCACGGCGACGTGGAGCCCAATACGGTCGAAGCGGTTCTCGTTCAGGCGGCGGACGCGATCAGCGCGGCCCGTCCCGGCGCAAGGCGCGAAACGCTTGAGAATTACATCAAGCGCCTTGAAAAGCTGGAGGAGATCGCCAATTCCTTCGAGGGCGTCGACAAGGTCTTTGCCATTCAGGCCGGCCGCGAGGTCCGCATAATGGTCAAGCCCGAGAACGTGAACGACGCCGATACGATACTCCTTGCGAAGGACATCGTAAAGCGCATAGAGTCCGAGCTTGAGTATCCCGGTCAGATCAAGGTCAACGTCATTCGCGAGACAAGGGCGGTCGAGTTCGCCAAATAAAATTGTTCGCAACACGGCCCCCTGCCGGCAAGGCTGGGGGCTTCACTCTTTATTCGGAGCGCAAAACGGAGGACACCGTGTTTTTTGCAGACGGGCACTGTGATTTTTTATACGGCATGGTAAACGACGGGTACGATTTAAAATACCCCGTCGGGCGTCAGTCCGTATCGCTCGGCAGGCTGAAGGCGGGCGGAGTCAAGCTGCAGCTTTTTGCCGCGTGGATGGACGTAAAGCACCGCCGCGGCTTCCTGAGCCAGTTCATGAGCATGGCGGACGCGTTCGAAAGGATGATAGACGCCAATCCGGAGCTCGTTAAGCTTACCCCCGATTTCGACGTGAACGGCGATAAGATCGCCGTGCTGCTCACTATCGAGGGCGGCGAGGCCGTCGAGGGCTGGGACGACATACTCCGCTCGGTGCACCGGATGGGCGCGAAAGCCATGACGCTCACATGGAACACGCGGAACGAGCTTGCCAGCCCCGCGCTCAAAAAAGACAGGAAGGGCCTTACCTTTTTGGGAAGGGAGATCGTCCGCGAAATGGGCCGCATAGGCATGGCGGTGGACGTTTCGCATCTTAACGACGAGGGGATCGACGACGTGCTTGAAGAGGACGTCAAGGTGTTCGCCTCGCACTCGAATTCCCGCGCGGTGTTTTATTCGCCCCGCTCGCTCGCGGACGAGCATATCCGCGCCATAGCCCAAAGGGGCGGCACAGTGGGCGTAAACTTCTATCATAAGCAGCTCTGCGAAGGGCGCTCGGCAAGCATAAACGATATCGTCCGCCATGCGGAGCATATACTTGAGGTGGGCGGCGAGGACTGCCTTGCGATCGGCTCCGATTTCGACGGCATGGGCCGCTACCCCATAGGGCTGGAGGATCCCTCCGGACTGCCCCTTCTCGGCGAAGCTATGAAGGAGGCCGGCATCACGGGGGAGGCGCTTGAAAAGGCGTGCTGGAAGAACCTGATGCGCTTTGCCAAATCGCTCGTCTGAACGCGAAATAAATCGATTTGTATCGGATTTGCCTTATTTTTTAGTGGATATATCCATATTGCGGTGCTATAATTCTATAAGAAAAGGGGACTACCCGGTTTTTTGCGGAAGGTAACACGATGTTGCGCTACGTATTTGAACGAAAAGAGATCAAATACATATTGACGAAACAGCAGCGGGACGGCCTGCTCGAGCTTGTTGAGGGCAGGATGCAGCCCGACGAGTACGGCGTTACGCGGATATGCAATATCTATTACGATAACGATACTTTCCGCGTCATCCGCGAATCCATCGAAAAGCCCAAATATAAGGAAAAGCTCCGCCTGAGGACTTACGGCGTGCCGTCGGACTCGACTCCCGCGTTCGTCGAGCTCAAGAAAAAGCTGAACGGCATCGTTTACAAAAGGCGGGTCACAATGCCCTACTCCGATGCGCTGCGCTTTTTGAGCCGCGGCGGATACCCGGGGGAGCATACCCAGATCAGAAAGGAGATCGAATGGGTGCTCGAGTCAAAGCCCGACCTCAAGCCCGTCATAGCGCTGTGCTACGACAGGCAGGCATACTTCGGCTGTGAGGATCCGGAGCTGCGCATGACCCTCGATACCAATATAAACTACCGCCTCACGGATATCGACTTAAGGAACGGCTCCTACGGCGATACGCTGATAGACGGCAGCACCTACATACTCGAACTCAAAACGAACGGCGCGATGCCGCTTTGGCTCGCGGAGGCGTTCGACAAGCTGAGGATCTATCCCGGCTCCTACACAAAGTACGGGAACGCATATAAAAAACTGCTTACGGAGGGTTATCTCGAATGATATCTGACGGTATTTTCACAAGTCTTCTGCTTCACGACGGCTATATTGTGCCCAACGCCCTGCTGATCGCCGCCTGCTGCGGCGCGGCGCTCGTGCTCGGCTTTGTCGTATCGCTGCTCTACATGTACAGAAACAGCTACAATAAGGGCTTCGCAACGGCGCTCGTGCTGCTGCCCGCGGTCGTCGCGGCGGTCGTCGCGGTCGTCAACGGCAATATAGGCATAGGCATCGCGATAGGCGGCGCGTTCGGTCTCGTCAGGTTCCGTTCGGCGCCCGACACCGCAAGGGATATACTTGCGATATTCCTCGCAATGGCGGCGGGCCTTATCTGCGGCTCCGGCTATTTGCTGCTTGCCGCATGCGTGGTGCTCTTCATCTGCGCGGTAGGCTTCATACTGCTCAAGGTCGGCTACGGCAGCAAGTCCCTTTCAAAGAGGGAGCTTCGCATCACCGTGCCGGAGGGCATGGATTACGACGGCGCGTTCGACGATATCTTCAGGCAGTACGCCTCCTCCTGCGAGCTTGAAAGGGTCAAGACCACCAACATGGGCAGTCTGTTCAGGCTTTATTACAGCATCACCCTCAAGGATCCCAAAAAGGAGCGCGAGATGATCGACGCCCTCCGCGTGAGGAACGGCAATCTTGAGATCGTCTGCGGCATAGTCGACAACTCAAAGCCCGAGCTTTGATCCAATAACGGAAATATGATCCGCGTGAGTACTTGCTCATGCGGATCTTTTAATATATAATGGATCGAATGAACCTTTACGGTATTTTCCGCGTCTTTATATGCGAGATCGATCCCGATATCGTTTTTAAAAAGGAGGTGAATGGGGATGGAGGACTTTGAGGCCCTGCTCGGCGAGCATCTGCCCGCGCTGGAGCGCTTCGTCAAGTTCCGCATAGCTAACAGGCACGACGCCGAGGATATTATCCAGGAGGCGTGCATAAAGGCGTTCGCGAAGCGCGATACGCTGAAGGATCCCGCCTCGTTCAAGCCGTGGCTGATAGCGATCGCAAGGAACCTCTGCCGCGACCATTACCGCGCCGCGGCGGGGAGGGACGAGCTTTCGATCGACCGCGTCCCCGAGCAAAAGCTGACCGTAGGCATCCACGGAAGGGCGGACGAGCCGCCCGTTCATGAGGCAATCGAGCTATTGCAGCAGGAGGACAA
>CAMZAY010000065.1 GCA_947304365.1 uncultured Clostridia bacterium
GATGATGAGAGCGCAGGGACGGCGGCTGATAACTACGAAGAGACCGTCGCGCGCGACCTCTTCCTTAATGACCTTCTCGGTCTCCTTAAGGTCGAACGGATCGACGATGCGGACGGAAGCAACGCCCATAGCCTCGCAGAGCTTGACGATGTCGAGCGCGGTGGTGGGATCGCCGTGGATGTCCTTGCCGTTGGCGGGGTTGTTCTGATGGCCGGTCATGCCGGTTATGGAGTTATCCGCAATTATGACGGTGCCGACGGAGCGGTTATACGCCATGTTGAGCAGACCCGTCATGCCGCTGTGGCAGAAGGTGGAGTCGCCGA
Source organism: uncultured Clostridia bacterium (assembly GCA_947304365.1). Taxonomy (GTDB): domain Bacteria; phylum Bacillota; class Clostridia; order Christensenellales; family CAG-138; genus UBA3857. The sequence goes on from CAMZAY010000065.1 coordinate 324, forward strand.
GGACGGCAACGGTGCGCTTCGCCTGCTCGGTCCCGCGGGCCTTCTCCATACCGTGAGCCATACCGATCGAAGCGCCCATGCAGACGCAGGTATCGACGCCGGAGAGAGGGGGCAGCGCGCCGAGAGTGTAGCAGCCGATGTCGGAGCAAACCGTCAGCTTGAGCTTGCCGAGCACGTAGTAAAGACCGCGGTGCGGGCAGCCGGGGCAGAGCACGGGAGGACGGTTGGGGATATCGGTGGTGTTCATGGGACCGACAGGCTCCTTGCCGAGGAACTTCTCCTCGATCTTGTGCATGAACAGCTCGCCCTGTACGCCGGTCTTGTCCTTGCCGGAGCAGGGGATGCCCCAGCTCTTGATGGTATCCTCGTAGAAGGGCTCCATATCCTCGATAACGTAAAGGGTCTCAACGCCCTTGGCAAACTCCTCGATGAGCTTCCTGGGCATGGGGTAGGCAAGACCGAGCTTCAGAACGGAAGCATCGGGCATAGCCTCCTTAACGTAATTGTAAGCCGCGCCGGAGGTGATGACGCCGACCTTGCGGTCCGCCCACTCGATACGGTTGAGCTCGGGCATATCGTTCGCGTCCTCGGCGAGCCTTATCTCACGCGCCTCGACGACCTTGTGGCGGCCGATCATGTTGGCGGGCATGGAGACGTACTTTTTGATGTCCTTCTTGTACTCCTTGAGCTCGGGAAGCTCGCGCTCGCCGATCTCGACAAGGGTGCGGGCATGAGCGATGCGGGTTGTGAGCCTTAATATAACGGGAGTATCATACTCCTCGCTCAGCTCGAAAGCGCGCTTCATGAAATCCTTGCACTCCTGGCTGCTGGAAGGATCGAGAACGGGCGCGTGGGACGCGCGGCCGAGGAGCCTCGTATCCTGCTCGTTCTGAGAGGAATGCATACCGGGATCGTCCGCAACGACGACGACCATACCGGCGTTGATGCCTGTATAGGTGGCGGTGAAGAACGGGTCCGCTGCGACGTTCAGACCGACGTGCTTCATGCACGCCATACTGCGTGCGCCGCTTACCGCCGCACCGAGAGCGACCTCTACCGCGACCTTCTCATTGGGAGCCCATTCGGAATAGATCTCCCTGTAATTCGCGATATTCTCGTTGATCTCCGTGCTGGGGGTTCCGGGATAAGCGCTGGAAACACGAACGCCTGCTTCGTATGCGCCTCTGGCAATAGCTTCATTGCCGAGCATTAGCTGTTTCAAAACCTTTACCTCCTTATATCTACAGTCAAGAGACTGCTTTCGTCTCTTTAATTATAATGTAAATTAAGCCGTAAATACAGTATATTCACTAAATATATTTAAACTTTTTTGCAAATACTTTATAAAACGGGCAGATCTGCCCGATACGGGAGGGGTTTTTAACGGTGCTGAACGGCGTTTTGAATAAAGTATTCCGATTTGACAGAGGCGACGAACGATACGAGCTCCTTGAAACGGAGCCCGGCGAGCCCGATCCGCTCCGCACGCGGGCGAAGGAAGGAGAGGCGCCCCTCCGAAAGGAGGCACCTTTCCCGAAGAGCGCCGATGAAGCATACGAGCTTTTGAAGACCGCTTTCCGCACTGATATAAACCGGGACCTTGTATTGAGAAGGTTCACGGTAGGCGGCAGAAGAAAGGCGCTCGCAGTTTACATGAACGGCATGGCGTCGGACGAAAAGATAAACGAATTCATATTGAAACCGCTCATGACATCCGAAACGACGGAAACTGAGCGGCTCGTTTTGGAGGTCATACGGATAGGCGAGATAAGCCCTTCGCGGGATCTAAAGGAGATAAAGGACGGCGTTATGGACGGTCTCACGGCGCTTTTCCTGGACGGCGGCGAAAGCTGTCTTATGCTTGAAACCCACGGTTACGAGAAAAGGAGCATTGGCCCTGCCCAGAACGAGCAGGTGGTCCGCGGGCCGAAGGAGAGCTTCACGGAGAGCTTCAAGACCAACGTGGAGGATCTTGTGGTGGAAACGCGCGCCGCGTGCGGGGGCAACAACGTAAAGCTCGCCATCGTCTATCGTGAGGGGGTCGCCGATCCCTCGCTGGTGAACGAGGTGAAAAGGAGGCTAGCGCGGGCGGATATCGGCGCGGTCGCCTCAAGCGGGGTAACGGAACAGCTGATAGAGGACTCGGGGCTTTTCCCGCTTCCGCAGATACTTTCGACCGAAAGGCCGGACAGGGCGGCGTCGCACGTGCTCGGCGGGCGCGTATGCGTGATGGTCGACGGCAGCCCGAGCGCCCTCGTAATGCCCATAACGCTCTTTTCGCTCATGAACAGTCCGGAGGACGTCTACATGCGCCGCCCGCTCGGAACGGTGCTGAGGACGGTGCGGTACACGGGGGCTTTGATCTCGGTATTCCTTCCCGGCTATTTTCTTGCGCTCGCGCTGTATCATCAGGGAATGCTTACGACGGAGGTGCTCTCCACCGTGATGGCTTCGCGCAGGATGGTATTCGAGCCGATAGGCGCGGAGATGCTTCTGCTTCTGCTGATATTCCAGATGATAAGGGAGGCGGGGCTCCGCGTGCCGGGCGGCATAGGACAGGCGATCGGCATTATAGGAGGCCTAATAATGGGCCAGGCGGCGGTCGCGGCGCATCTTGCAAGCTCCGTTGTGCTTATAATCGTGGCGGCGTCCGGTCTCGGCAATTTCTGCATACCGGATTATTCAACGCAGATCGCCGCAGCGTATTTCAGGATAGCCATGGTTGTCGCGGCGTGGCTCGCGGGGCTTGCGGGGATGCTCTCGGCCTCGCTCTTTGCGCTGATGCTGCTCGCCGGGATGAAGAGCTTCGGCGTGCCGTATCTTTCGCCCTTCGCGCCGAGGACCTATTCAAGATCGCCGCTTATACTGAGGGGCGGTATAAACTGTAAAAATACGGCGGACGACGCGGTGAACGCCCGCCGGGAAGCAAAGGAGACCTCCGCTGAATGAGGATGAACGAAGGCAGGATAGGCGTGACGGGAGCCGCCGCGCTGACTTCCGCCGCAATGATAACGAACGGTCTTTTCGCGCTCGATCCCGAATTCGCTTACGCCGAAGGGAACTCGGCGTACATTGCGCTGCCGCTCTCGGCGATCGTTTCGCTTTTTGCCGCGCTCGCGCTGTTCGCTTCGATGAAAAGGTCGAACTCGGCAGATCTTTACGGGCACCTTGAGACCTCGCTCGGAAGATACGGGGCGCTTGCGGCGTCGATATGCATAATGGCGGCGTTCATGTACTGCGCCGCGGAGCCCATGATCGCCTTTCTCAGGGTGCTGCACAGGCTCGTCTACGACGGCGTAAGCTACGCTTCGATACTGTTTTTCGTTTTCCCGATGGTCGTTTACGCCGCGTGGAAGGGGCTCGAAACGCTGTCGAGGAGCGCGATCGTGCTGTTTGCGGTGATGCTCGCTTCCTTCGCGGCCGCGATACTTGCCGCCGCGCCCGATCTCGAGGCGTACAGGCTTTATCCCATAATGGGGGACGGCTCGGGGCATTTCGCATTTCTTACTGCTGCACAGACGCTCGCCTTCCTGCCGCCGCTCGCAGCCGCCGCGGTAAACATGAAGGGCATGAACGGCGTGCGCTCTGCCCAAAAAGCCGCGCTGTACGCATCGGTCGTATCCGCTGCGGTCGTCGGCGCGGCGGAGCTTGCGCTGTCCGCGATCTATCCGTACAAGGTGCTTTCGGGACTGCTTATGCCGCTTTACAGGATCAATTTCCTGAGCCTTTCCCAAAGCTATCTGATAAGGCTCGATAAGCTGTACATAACGGTTTGGCTCGGAGTGTGCATGCTGTCTTCGGCTTACATGGTATTCTCCGCCTCGCATCTTTTCGCAAGGTGCTTCGGCCAGAAGGACGTTACGCCCGCGGCGGCGTCGTTCTCGCTGATCCTTTTGGGGATACTGCTCATTTCGGTAAAGGGCGGACGCGCCTTCCTTTCGGAGACGCACCGCGCGCTAGTCCGCTTCGGTTGGATAGGAATGATCGTCCCGGTCGCGGCGGCGTCGCTTCTGCGCCCGGGAAAAGCGGGGAGGAAAGCATGAAAAGGGTTTTTGTTTCGCTTTTTGCCGCTGCGCTCGCGCTTATATTCTGCGGGTGCTTAAAGCCCGTTTCTCTCGACGCGTACGGCTACGTCATAACCGTCGCCATCGACAAGGGGAAGGAGAAGGAGTACTATTTCACGTTCGCGCTCCAAAGGGAGCTCGGCGGCGAAAACATTGATTCGGAGGGCGGCGCGACGGCGCTTGCCTGTGAGGGCGACACCATATTCGAAGCCGTCAGCGAGCTTGAAGGGAACGTGCCGTATTCGCTCAATTTCTCCCGCGCGCATTTCATAATAATGAGCCGCGAGCTCGCCCGGGAGGGTGCGCTCTGCGATTTCGTCATGACCTCGTTCGACTCGCTCAAGATACGCCCGTCCGCGCTCCTCGTAATATCCGAGAAAGGGGCGGGGGAGTTTGCGGGCGGTCTCTATTCCAACAACGACGCGAACATTACGAAGCTCCAGACGGCGCTTGCGCTCGATAAGGAGAAGACGGGCATGGTGAGCGTGAACAGCATTTCGAGGCTGATCGAATACAATGCGGCGGGATGCGGCGATTTCTGCTCGGCTTACGGCGTTTACGATGACGAGATCATAACCGACGCGGAACAGAAAAAGTCCGAGAGCGAGGGCGAAAACCCGCTGAAGGACGTTGAAACGGGCGACCGTGTAGGCGGGCTCAAATCCCGCATCGTCGGCGCGGCGATATTCTCCGGCTGGAAAATGACGGGCGTTCTTTCAAGGGAGGAAACGATGTACCTCAACATAGCGCTCGGCGAGTTCGAGAACGGGAACGTCACGGTGTACCCCAACGGCGAAAACGAAGCGACGGTGCTGCTTGCCTTTGTAAAAAGGAGCGTTTCGATCGACCCCTTTGCAAAGGGCGCGATACCGGCGAAGGTAACGATCGAGCTTGCGGCGAGCCCGCATCTGAAGGACCCCGGGATAACGGAGGAGGAGCTTGACGATTACATCTCGAACGAGCTTGAGCGCGTCGTTTCCCAAAGGATAGAGGAGGTCTTTCTTAAATGCCGCGAAGCGGGGAGCGACGCCATGCGCTTCGGCACGCACGCCGTAAAGCGGTTCTCCGCCGCACGCGCGTGGGAGGAGTACGGCTGGAAGGAGCGATTGGACCTGCTCGAGCCCGTATTCGAGGTCACGATAGTCAACACCGACAAGTATTATTCGGAGGATATGCAGTGATGCTTTGGATCTATGCCTTCGCCGCGGCATGCATAGCCTATAACGCGGCGTATCTCGTCCACTGCGCAAACACCCGCCAGACGCGGGCGGCTGTCGGCGCGGCGCTGCTTTCAGCCGTTTCCCTCGCCATGCTGACGCTTGCCTGACAGGAATGTATATTTTTCCCGCCTCTTGAAAAACAAGCCGATTTGGTATATGATAGATTAGACTAAACATGGAGGTGTTTAACTATGTGGAAAGAGTTTAAAAAGTTTGCTCTCAAGGGCAACGTAATGGACATGGCCATCGGCGTTATCATCGGCGGCGCGTTCGGCAAGATCGTATCCTCGCTGGTCGACGATATCTTCATGCCCCTTATCGGCCTTCTGTTCAAGACCGATTCGCTGACCAATAAGTACGTCGTCCTCAACGGCGTGGACACCACCGGCATGACTGCCGAGCAAGCCCTCGAGGCCGGCGCGAACATCCTCAAGTGGGGCAATCTTTTGAGCATCATTATCAACTTCATAATGATCGCCGTCATCCTCTTCTTCGTAGTCAAGGGCATCAACAAGCTCAAGGACATCGGCAAGAAGGAAGAAGCCCCCGCAAAGCCCGCGCGCGTATGCCCCTACTGCAAGCAGGAGATCGCGGACGACGCCGTTCGCTGCCCGCACTGCACCAGCGAGCTTCCCGCACCCGAGGCGGAATGACCATTGTACCTTACGCGTCCCGCGGGTAATTCCCGCGGGCGCATGTTAAACGAACCAAATCACAATAAAAGGAGAATTCTTTATCATGGCAAAGATCCAAATGAAGACCCCCCTCGTTGAGATGGACGGCGACGAAATGACCCGTATCATCTGGTCGATGCTCAAGGAGCATCTGATCCTCCCCTACGTCGATCTTAAGACCGAGTATTACGATCTCGGCCTCGTCAAGAGGGATGAGACGGACGATCAGATCACCGTTG
>CAMZAY010000066.1 GCA_947304365.1 uncultured Clostridia bacterium
CGTTCCTGTCCGCCGCCTCCTTCCAGGAGACGACCCGCGTCCTTACCGAGGCCGCGATCAAGGGCAAGGTCGATCCGCTGGTCGGTCTTAAGGAGAACGTCATCCTCGGCAAGCTCATCCCCGCGGGCGTAGGCTTGAAGCGCTACCGCAACGTGGACGTTGCCGCAAAGGAAGAATAAACGGTTTATAAGCGAAAGGGTCGCCCTTCGGGGCGGCCCGAAGCATATCGGAAAACCCAAGAAAGGCATGGGAACAATATGGATCCGAACGAGGTCAAATATTCCGACGAGATCGAGAAGGTCATAAATCAGAAGAACACCTCCTGCCCGCTGTACGGCACGGAGGAATGCCGGATGCTCAATTCCGAAAGCTGCTCGGAGTGCGCGATAGCTTCGCTCAAGCCCGAGAAGCAGGCGAAGGCGGCGAGCGCGCTAAAAAGGCTGCGCGAGGCCTCCCATCCGGAGGAGCTCTCAAAGCTCTACACGTCGGAGGAATGTCTCTTCTGCAAGGGGCACGCTCCCGAAAAGGCGGACGGCGTCGCTCTGTTCGATCTTAAAAAGCGCGATCCGGAGGGCGATTGGACGATCGCTCTCGGCAAAAGGAAGCTCAATCTGAAGGACGCGGATATGATACTCCCGCTCCAGGTCTCCTGCTGCAAGAAATGCCGCGCGAAGTACCGCGCGTTCGATTATCTGCCCACCGCCGTCGGGCTAGTGATAGCCGCCGCCGCGCTCATCGTGACGACCGCTTCGCCCGTTCATAAGGCGGCCTACGCCGTCGCGCCGTGGTTCCCCGCCGCGCTGATGGCGCTTGGGCTCGTGACAGCCCTTGTAGCCGCTTTCGCGCTCAAGGCGGTACTTGCAAAGTCCCTCAAAAAGCAGATGCGCGCCTCCGTTGAGGAGATCCCCATGATCAAAAAGCTCATGGACGAGGGCTGGCAGGAGGTCATGGATAAAAAACAGGGCGTTTCCGCAATGGTGTTCGCGAAGGAGCGCAGGATGTACGGCGTCTGCTCCGCGGAGTATCCGGAGGAAAAGCCAATAGCCGATCCCGGCCCGGAGCCCGTTGTAATGGGCATTTGGGCGGCCGACCCCTCCGAATGCGGACGAGTCCCCAAAGAAAAGCCCGAAGAGTAATAAAAATTTCGGCATACCGCGGAGCTTTCCTGCGCGGCTGAAGTGAGGCTGCGCGAAAAGCTCCGCTTATTTCACGGCTCCACAAAATAATAAAGGACTTATGTGCCCATACAATTTCTTTGATTACAAATACAATATCGAAAATTTCAGCTCCGATCTCTTCTGCCCGGCGCATATCGCGTATATCGTGCTCGTGTACGTTCTCGGGTTCGCCGTTTCGTTCCTTTTGAGAAAGACGAAGCACGAAAGGATAACGGTGTTCCTTAAGGTGTTCTCCGTATTGATGGTGCTTTTCGAGCTGACCAAGATCTCGTGGGAGAGCTATTATGATATCACCACGGGGCGCGGCTTCAATTACGGCGGGCTCCTGCCCGTCTACACCTGCTCGCTGTTCATCTACACGCTGCTTTTTGCGGGCTGGAGCAGGGGGAGGGTCAGGAATATCGCTCTCGCTTTCATCACAACTATCGGGCTTCTTTACGGCGCGATCGGCGTGGTCTACTGCAACGGGCTCAACTTCTACCCGTTCTGGACCTTCGGCGCGTTCTACTCGCTCTTTTTCCATGCCGCCATGTTCGTCACGGGCGTTTTCCTTTTGATGACGGGCTATAAAAAGCTCGGGTGGAAGGACGTGTTCCTTTCGTTCATACCGATAGCTTTGCTCGCGCTGATCGCGATACCGCTCGACTATGCCCTGAAGACGGATTACATGCTTATCTACAGCGGCGGCGGCGTCCCGATCTATGAGGATATCGCCCGGAAGCTCGGCGAAAAGGGCTTGAGGTTCATCTATACCGCGCTCATGCTCGTCACGCACTTGCCCCTTGCCGCCGCAGTCATAGGAGCATACAAGCTCATACGCCTCGCCTCGGCGAAATCAAGCCGGTGAAAACGGAATACCCGGGCGGATGCGCCCCTTCGGCGGAGCTTACGGCTCCGCTTTTTTTATGGACAAAACGGGAGAGGTATGTTATCTTATTATGTGCCGCTTTTTTCGTGCGGCAGGCAATAAAGCAATGAAAGGCATGGGTTTGGTATGTCGTTTATCAAAAGGTCATTGGCGCTCCTGATCGCCGCTCTGTTCGTTCTCGCGGTCGTTCCCGCCGCCTCGGCGGAGGGCGAAAGCGCCCGCGGCACGCATACGGGCGTAACATTGGATACGAGCTCGGTCGGCGGGTACGAGGGCGATTACGTCGTCATCTATAATCCGAGCGACTCGACTTATTCCTCCGCCTCGACCGGCTCCCTCGCGGGGCTGATCGAAACGGAGGTCTACGGCAGCGTTTCTCCCGCGGGCGTCAGGCAGAACGCGGAGCGCGGACTGTACAGGCTGGACGCCGACGCCGAGGTGGAAGCTTCGGTCGCCGGTCAGCCCGTTCTCCCGAAGGAGGCTGCGCGTGAGGAGTTCACCGTCGGCATGACGAGGAACTTCTATATCGCCAACTACAATCCCGCGGGCACGGGGTATATCCAGTTCAAGCTCCTGTATCAGGGCGCGCACTGCAATATCTGGACCGTCACCGAAGCAGCGTATAAGCCCCTCGATCTGATCGACGAGAGCTTCGCTTCCGCCGCCGCGGAGGAGTTCGACGCAAAATTCGCGCTGATGACCAGCTCGTACGGCAGCTTCAACGACATGAACGGCGACGGCAGAGTCAACCTCATGTACTACAATATCGACGACGGCTGGACCTGGGGACAGGGCTACGTCGCCGGCTATTTCAGCAAGGGCGATTTCGAGAGCTACAATTATCTGCCCATGATCCATATCGACACCTATCCCGGCATACAGTACGTCAACGGCGAGGGCGTCACCAAGACCCATTTCGAGGATACCTTCGGCACGGTCGTGCACGAGTTCCAGCACTGCATCAACTATTCCGTGACCGGCGGCATGGCGACCTGGCTCAATGAGGCGTTCTCCGGCTCCGCGGAGGAGCTTTGCTATCCCGGCAGCGGCCTCTTCACCCGCATACAGGATTGGCACGATCACCGCTTCACAAGGGAAGAGCTTTCGTATCCGCCCACCGAGTACGCCTATAACTCCGGCTTCGGGCTCCACAAGGGCGGCTCGATCACCTCGTGGTCGAACGCGGAGGACGATATCTACGCCCGCTACGGCCTCGTAATGCTTTTCACCCAGTACCTTTCCACCAGGTACGGCAGCACCACGATCTATAAGCAGATCATCGACGCGTGCCAGGGCAGCTCCGTCCCGAATTCCTATGACGCTATAACCGCAGGCACCGGTTGGACGCTCGATTCCGTCTTCGGCGGATTCTATACGAGCCTTACCGCCAACGACGCCGATTCCGGATACGGCTTCCGCATGAGCGCGGGCTACGATCCCGAAGAATATTACGGCATAGAGGATCTTTACTCGCTGCTTTCGCCCGTCGTTTATACGAGCGGCGCCGCGGCGAACATCTATTCCGGCGGCTTCATCACGATAAAGCCCAAGAACGGCGTGTTCGTCCCGCCCTCCGGCGCTTCGTCGACACTTCGCTACGTCGGCGTCTCCTTCGGGAATATCCCGCTGGAGGGGATTTCGCTCGCCCCGCAGACCACCGAGATGCTGATGGATCAGACCGCGCAGCTCACGCTCCGCCGCGAGCCCGCCGACGCCAACGATTTCGAGATAACCTGGTCGAGCTCCGATGAGAGCGTCGCATCGGTCTCCGGCTCGAAGACCGGTTGTACCGTGACGAGCGCAAGCTTCGGCACGGCGATCATCACCGCGACCGCAAGGGATAACTCCACCGGCAGCGTTTACACGGCTTCCGCGCTCGTAAAGGTCAAAAACGGCTACACCTATACAAGGTACGAGCCCGCAAACGATGTGGAGCTCGGCGTTCCGTATCTCATCGGCTATGATACCGGCGACGGCGTGTATCTTATGATGAATTACAATCCCAACTGCGACAACACGTATTATCCCCGCTATTACAATTACCAGAACACCTATTACGCGTACGGCGTAAAGGCCGTCGCCGACGGGGAGGGCAATATCACCGGTGTGGAGAACGCCGTTTATCCCGATGCGGCGATCGCCCATACCGAGTGGGTGTTCGAGAAGTATGACAACAATTATTACAAGATCCGTTCGGGCTTCGAGGGCGATTATTACCTCAGCGTTTACGCCGCAGGCAGCAGCTATTACGATCTGTACGCCCACACCTCCGGCAGCAACAACAAGTGGAAGTGGAACTCCTCGACCGGCAGGCTCTATTACGAGGCGACCTCGTCCATGACCAAGTACGCCACGTTCGTCCCCTCCGCGGGCGAAAGGGAAGCGCTCTTCGGGGCATACACGACCGATTCGGCCCAGGCGGCGATAAAGCTTTATAAGAAGGTCACCAACACGGTCATAATCGAGGACGGCGATACGCATACCGTCACTTTCGTCGACTGGGACGGCACGATCATCGACGTGCAGACCGTTGAGGACGGCGCATCCGCCGCCGCTCCCGCGGATCCCGTGCGCGAGGGCTATACCTTCATCGGCTGGGATACGGATTTCACCAACGTGCATGAGGACCTCATCGTCACGGCGCTCTATGAGTTGGTCCAGCCCGAGCCGCTCCTTGGCGACACGGACTGCAACGGCGTTGTCGATATGCGCGACGTAACTTGTCTTAACGCGTATCTCGTGAACTGCGGCACGATATCTGCGCAGGGCATGATAAACGCCAACGTGAGCGGAGGCGAGATCGACGCTTACGATTCCACGCTCATCGCAATGATCGCGCTCGGCATGCCCTTACCCTCGGAAAGCTGATATGAAAAACAGACCGTTGACCGCGCTTGCCGCGCTCCTGCTTGCTTCTTTTCTCGTTCACGCGGGCTGCGCGAAGCAGCCTGCCGTAACGCCCGAGCCCGATGAAACATCCGCGCCCGCGGCGACACTGCCCGTCCCGACGGAGAATGCGCCGAAGGAGTATCCCTATACCGAGGAAAGCTTCTTCTATCCCTCCCGCGGGATCGACGTTCCGGGATACGCTGTCGTTCCCGAAACGGAGGCGGGGGAGAAGCCCCCTCTCGCCGTGATACTGCACGGGCACGGCGGCACCAACGAGGGACTTGCGCACATCGCCCGCGCGCTCGCAAAGGCGGGCATTGCGTCGATAAGGATGGATTTCTCCGGCTGCGGCAGCAGTACGGAGTCCTTCCGTGAAAACAACCTCACCAACATGAAGGCGGACGCGCTCGCCGCGATCGCCTATATGGAGGAACGCTTCGGGACCGATCCCGATTCCGTCGCGCTGATCGGTTACAGCATGGGCGGCAGAGCCTCGCTCGAGCTCGTCGAGGAGGGCTCCGTTTCGCCTTACGCCATGCTCCTTATTGCGCCCGCCGCCTCCACAACGGACCTTATCCGTTTGTTCGGAGGGGAGAGCAGGTGGAAAAAAATGAAGGCCGACGCTTTTGAAAAGGGCTTCGGGCTGTATAATACCGGCTATTCCGATCAGGAATTGGGGCCGGAGTTCTTCCGCGCGATAGAGCGGATCAGCGACCCCGTTCCCGGCGCCGCGGCAAGGTTCACGGGGCGAGCTCTCGTCGTGTGGTCGTCGAACGACGGCGTGGTCCTGCCGGAGGTCTCACGCTCCGCTGCGGATGCGCTCAAGGCGGAAACGCTCGTTTCCGGAACGGAGGGCCACGCGTGCGGCCTGTACGGCCCGCCGGAAGGCGGATTTTTGCAGCAGATCATTGAAAAAACCGTCGCCGTATTCACCTCGGCGCACAGCTGAAAAAAGCATACGGATCAAGCGCCCGCCGGGCGCTTTTTCATTTGTGAAAAATAATTATGCGCAGAAAAATAATAATAGAAAATATCCTATATAATGTAGACAAACCGATCCGAATGTGGTATATTGATATGGTACACCGAAAGGTGAAATTTAGGGTATAGCCCAAAATGAAAAGAAGGAGACCTTAAATGAAAAAGCTCAGACTGCTCACTTCTGCGATCCTCGTACTTTGCTTCATGCTCTCGGTGATCCCTGTGTTCGCCTTTGAAGCCAAGGCAGATACTGCGGATACCCGCAGCGTCCACGAGGGTATCACCATTGATACCGACGCGACCGGCGGTTATGAGGGCGACTACGTTGTCATCTACAACCCCGCCACGTCCTCGTCCACGTCCTATTCCACCGGCACTATGACCGGTCTTATCGAGACCACGGTCAACGCAAACGTTCAGGGCCGCAAGTCCCTTGCCGAGTCCGACAAGCCCTTCTATAAGATCG
>CAMZAY010000067.1 GCA_947304365.1 uncultured Clostridia bacterium
CCATGCTTTTGTCGGTGAAGGATCATGACAGAAAGATCCTATGTTTCAGTCCTTAACGTATCCGAACTTTTTTATCACGGCGCGAGCTCGCCGAGCAGCACGCGGTATTTTTGATAGAAGGCGGCGAATTCGCCCGCTTCGATCGCATCGCGTATCTTTTTCATCAGATCGTTGTAAAAATACAGATTGTGCAGTATGCAAAGACGCATGCCGAGGCGCTCGTCAGCCTTAAGGAGATGGCGGATATACGCGCGGGAATAGCGCCTGCACGCCGGGCATGAGCAGCTTTCGGAGATGGGCTTGTCGTCAAGCCTGTACCTTTCGGCGACGAGGCGGCGTCTTCCCTCCCATGTGTAGACGTTGCCGTGCTGCGCGCCCTTCAACGGGAAAACGCAGTCGAAAAAATCCACCCCGCGGAACACGCCCTCGACGATATTGACCGGCGTGCCGACGCCCATCAGATACCGCGGCTTGTCAAAGGGCATCACGGGACATACTGCGTCGAGCACGCGGTACATCTCTTGGGCCGATTCGCCGACGGAGAGCCCGCCTATCGCGTAGCCGGGGAGATCGAACGCGGCGATCTGTTTCATATGCCTTACGCGCAGATCGCAGTACACGCCGCCCTGACCGATGCCGAAAAGGAGCTGTTCGCGGTTCGGTGTATCGGGGAGCGAATCGAGCCTTTCGTTCTCCCTCATACAGCGCTCGAGCCAGCGGGTAGTCCTTTCGATCGATCTTTCAACGTAATCATAGGGCGAGGGGTTCTCTATGCATTCGTCGAAAGCCATTGCGATGGTCGAGCCGAGATCGGACTGCACCTTCATCGACTCTTCCGGTCCCATGAATATGGACGCGCCGTCGATATAGGAGGTGAACCGGACGCCATCCTCGGTTATTTTGCGCCTTTTGGCAAGCGAAAAAACCTGGAACCCGCCGCTGTCGGTAAGTATGGGCGCGTGCCAGTCCATGAATTTGTGAAGCCCGCCGAGGCGCTTTATAAGCTCGGAGCCGGGGCGGATATTGAGATGATACGTGTTGCAGAGCTCGACCTGACAGCCGATCTCCTCAAGGTCGGCAGTCGACACGCCGCCCCTTATCGCAGCGGAGGTCGCGACGTTCATGAAAACGGGCGTCTCGATAACGCCGTGCACGGTCTCGAACCTTGCGCGCCTTGCGGCGCCCTCGGTCTTCAATACGGTAAATCTTGCCAAAGCAGCCTGCTCCGATCGTTTTTCTTTAAGGTATTATAGCACCTTTTCATCGCGCAATGCAACAGCGTCTTTGACCGGAGCCGCCGCGCCGATAAGGCCCGCCGCGCGGACGAGCTCGCTTTCCGGCACGCGGGCTTTGAGCGACATATCCTCATCGAGCACGCCTATCACGCCGTAGCTCCCGCGAGGTATCAGCCCGAGCGCGTTCGCGATGGGCAGCTCTTCCCGGACGGCGATCTCCCTGACCTCAAGCGAGCCGTTCGATCTGAGCATCCGTTTCGTTTTGTGCGGAAGGTATGTCTCCGGTCTTTCGCGGAGCGCCGCCGCGATAAGGAACACGCCCATCACGGGGAACGTGAGATTCACCGCGCCGTTTACGATAAGCAGGCCGAATATGCCGAGGAAGACCGCCCCGGAGAACACGCCGAGCGCCTTCAGCCATACGAACGCGCGCGGCTTGTTCCTTTTGGAGACAGCGGCGTAAACGAGCCTGCCCCCGTCGAGGGGCATTGCGGGGATGAGATTAACGAGCGCTATTAGAAGGTTGAATTCCGTCATGCCAATGGAAGCCGACGCGTACGCGGGCGAGACGCTTTCGAGCAGCGAATTCATTGCCGCAAGCGAAAGACTTGCCACGGGACCCGCGGCGAAAACTGCGGCGGAATCCGCGGCGGAGGCCCTGCTCATATCGAGCCGCGCCGTAAAGCCGAAGGGCTGTATCTCAACGGAATCCACGCTTATCCTAAGCCTTCTCGCCGCCATTGCGTGCGCCGCCTCGTGCAAAGAAAGCGAAACCATCATTACGAGGAGCGCCTTGAAAGAGCCGAGCACGAATGCCGCGGGGATCAGCGCAAGAAGCAGTCCGCTGCACTTTATCCGGGTATCGCCGAGCTTAAACAGCTTCATGTTAACTCGCCTTTCCGAGGCCGAAGACCTCCGCCGCATCGACGGGTCTGCCTTCGGAATACACGCGCACGGAGAGCGCGCCGCCGCCAAGGGAGCCCAGCCTCTGCCCTCTTGAAACGGGCTGTCCCTTTTCAACGGCGACCGTGCCGAGGCCGTACAGCACGAATTCCATGTCGCCGCCCGTCGTGATCGATACATATCTGCCGAGTCCGTCGTCTATGCCTACTGCCGATACCTTGCCGTCGAAGGGAGCCGCCATGTCCGTCCCTTCGGGCGCGGCAAGACGCACGCCGCCGTCCGCATCCGGATCGAAGCCGCGCGCTTCTACCGGCAGGAGCGCTCCCTTTGAGGGGGCGAACACCGCCGCAATCGAGGGCAGATCGACGAATCGCAGTCTGCCGAGGCGGCTTTCGCCTTCGGTCTCGTCAGTGCCCTTGTTGTCCGTCAGCTCGCCTATCACGGCGATCGCCTTATCGTTTTTAAGGAGCTTCAAAGAAAGCACCGCCGCGAACACCGCGGCGCATATGCCGAGCCTTACCAAAAAGTATTTCGCGCTGCAGCTGATCCTTTTCCGTTTCTCCCTTCCCCCGATTACTGCCCCGGAGCGGCGCGAAGACCTCCCGCCGGAGCCGCCGGGGTACGGGCTCGACACGAATCCCGAAGTTTCGAGTATCGTTTTTTCGTCCATAAAAAAACACCTCCCGCAAAGATGTTATGCGGAAGGCGCGGCTGAAATTACCCCGTCAATGCCTCATGCGGGATTCGACAACGCGGCCGATGACGCAAAGATCCCCGTCCGAAACGATGATCGGATCGTATGCGGGATTGGAGGGTATCAGCGCGATGCTCTTCTTTATGCGCTTTACGCGGCGCAGGAGCACCTCATCCTCCATACGGACGACGTAGATATACCCGTCCCTTATATCGGAACAGCGGCGGACGAGGACGTTCGCCCCTTCGGCGATATGGTCGCCCGTCATGCAGTCGCCCACGACCTCCATGAAGAAATAATCGCCGTCGTAAACCTCACCCGCGGCGACGGGGATAAAATCGGTGATATTCTCCTCCGCAAGCATCGGCTCGCCCGCGTGGACCATGCCGACGAGCGGCACCAGAACGGCGTCCGCCTCCGGCCGGGGGGAAAGCAGACGGTCCCTCATCCTTTTGGGAAGAGGGACGACCTCATCCCGGCAGAGAATATGATCCGCCGAAACGCCGAATATCTCCGTAAGCCGGGTCAGCACCTGCGAAGGAATACCGACCTTCTCATTCTCATATTTGCAGACCGCCGCCTTGTGTACGCCGAGAAGCTTACCCAGCTCCTCCTGTGTGACGCCGCGGGCGCGGCGAAGCTCCTTTATCCTGTTCATCAGACCTACCCCTTTATCTTATGCGTCTATTGTATCCCATGTGGAAACTATTTGCAACAAATTCACAAAAATATATTATTATTTCTTGGTTTGAGTACCATTTGGTGTATTGACAGTTTCTTTGTTGGAAACTATAATTAGGCTGTGATCAAAAAAGAGGCGGGCGCAGCGCCCGCATGAGCCCAAGAGTTTGAAAGGAGAAACGATTATGAATTACTTTGGCTTGATATTCACTTTCATGGTCCCCGGCATGGTCGTCGGCGGAATGGCGGCAACGCTCATCAACCAGGCAGCCGAGAGGCGCAGAAGGTCCGCGAAGCGCCGCTGAACACAATATGGAACATAAATAAAGATACCGGCCGGGGATCCGACCGGTATCTTTCGTTATCCTTATGAAGCGCTTTTACATTTCCGGCAGCTTCTCGGGCTCGGGAAGCTCCGGTCCGGTTATGGTGATGCTCTTTATCACCACGTCTTCAACGGGGCGGTTGGCATATCCCGTCTTGACGGAAGCGATCGCGTCGACCACGTCCATGCCGTTCGTCACCATGCCGAACGCCGCATAAGCGCCGTCAAGATGCGGGGCGTCCTGATGCATTATGAAGAACTGACAGCCCGCACTGTCAAAGGGCGTTGCGCGGGCCATGGATATGACGCCGCGGGTATGCTTGAGGGGATTATTAAAGCCGTTCTTATCGAACTCGCCCTTTATGCAGTAGCCGGGCCCTCCGTAGCCGGTGCCCGTCGGGTCGCCGCCCTGTATCATAAAGCCCTGGATTATCCTGTGGAACGTACTCCCGTCGTAGAAGCCCTGCCTTGCAAGCGAGCAGAAATTGTAAACGCTCTGCGGCGCGATATCGGGATACAGCTCGACCTCGATCGTGCCGAAGCCCTCCACCACTATCGTCGCCATTACCTTTTGGTTCTCCATATTATCCTCCTTTTCATTCAGCCGGCATGCCGAAACGCCCGTTAGCATTACGACCGCAAGCAATAACGTTATAAGCCTTTTCATATCATTCGGCTCCGCGCCGTCCTCCTTTTTTTCAAGTGCATATATTGTACCACATTATTATATAACAAACAACCTATTGTATTATAGGATGAAAAGATGTATAATGAAATGTCATGTAAGATGATTTCAGTCAAGGAGGAGTTCAATGTCCAAACGAAAGAACAGCGGCGATTTGACGAAGCTTGCCGTGCTCGGCGCGCTCATTCTGTTCTGCATAGCCGCGATCATACTCATGATAGTGCTTCTCGCCGGCTCCTGCAAGGGCGGGAACGAGGTTCCCCGTCCTTCGGAAGCGTACAGCTCTCCCGGCGTGACGCCCGGCGCAGCGGTCATAACCGACGCGCCCTCGGGCGAAAATTCCGATGCGCCCACCCAGTCTCCCGAGGCGACGCAGCCCGTGCGTCCCGATTACGCGGCGGTCGCCCCGCACGATACGGCGAAGGCCTCCGTGCACGGCCTCGTTACGGAGCTTATGGTTAACGGCGGCATTACCTCGTCCTATACCGCGGATGAGCAGGTCGCTTTCAGGCACAACGACGATTATCAGCAGGCGGTGGGCGTGCTCTCCTTCCGCGGGAGCTGCTTCCGTCAGAACCCCTATTACGGCGTGACAAGCGCCGCTCAGGGCAAGCTCCAGACCCTTTGGCAGCATGATACCTTCAGCGTGCCCAAGGGCGAGGGCGGCAATTATTCCGGCGTATGGACGGGCAGCGGCTGGACAGGTCAGGCGCTCGTCGTCCGCTGGGACAGCGACGTAAAGGCCGTAATGAACATGTATGATTCGGCCAAGCAGAAGGACGGCCTGATCGAGGTCATTTACGCCACGATGGACGGCAATATCTACTTCTACGATATGGAGACCGGCGAGCCGACGAGGAATAAGCTGACCTTCGGCGTGCCGTTCAAGGGCTCGGGCTCGATCGACCCGCGCGGCTGGCCGATACTCTACGTCGGTCAGGGCGATCATTACAAGACCGCCGGCAAGGAATCGAAGGCGTACGTCATTTCGCTCATCGACGGAAGCGTGCTCGCGACGATCGGCGCAAAGCCCGATCCCTTCGCGCTGCGCACCTTCCACGCGTATGACTCCGCCGCGATAGTCGACGCCGATACCGATACCCTCTTCTACCCGGGCGAGAACGGCATACTCTACCGCGTAAAGCTCAACACCGTTTTCGATAAGGCCGCCGGCACGCTTACGATGAACCCGTCGACGCCCGTAAAGGCGCGCTATTCGTCCCCCCGCACGAACTCCGGCAAATTCTGGCTCGGCTATGAGGCGAGCGCCGTCGCCTGGAGGAATTACCTTTACGTCTGCGACAACTCCGGCTTCATGCAGTGCGTAGACGTGAACACGATGAAGCCCGTTTGGGTACAGGATATCTGGGACGATACCAACGCCACCCCCTGCTTTGAGGAGGATCCCGAAACCGGGCGCGCGTATCTTTACGTGGGCAACACGCTCGACAACAAGATGGATTCGAGCGGCAAGGGTCCCGTCGCGTTCTTCAAGATAGACGCCTGCTCGGGCGAGATCGTCTGGCAGAAGGAGTACACCGTTTCCTCCGACAAGCACGTCACCGGCGGCTTCCAGGGAAGCGCGTTACTCGGCGAGGGCGAGCTTGATGGGCTCGTCATAACCACGTACAGCTCCGTCGGCGCGGGCTACGCGGGTTACGTCGTCGCCTACGATACGAAGACCGGCAACGAAGCGTGGCGCTTCCAGGTCGCGGGCTACACCTGGTGCAGCCCCGTCGCGCTCTACGACGCGAACGGCAAAGCGTACATAATCGTCTGCAACTGCCTGGGCGATATCTACGTGCTCGACGGACACGGCGCGCAGCTCGATAAGCTAAACGTCGAAAGCAA
>CAMZAY010000068.1 GCA_947304365.1 uncultured Clostridia bacterium
GAGCAGCACCAACGTGTTGAACAGCTCGCTTTTGAGGAGAAAGGTCTGCGAGGATATCGGCGTAACGAGCTTTAACGCCACAATGTCCGCAAACGCCATAAAGGACACGAACCTGATGACGCTCAGGGTCACCAGCGACACGCCCTGGAACACCTACAGGATCACCCGCTCCGTCATGAAAAACATGGAGGAGCTCACTAACCACATCTCGAGCGACATGGTCATGGAGGTTTTACAGGATCCCGCCGTACCCACAAGACCCGACGCTGCGGTTTCCCCCAGGAAGCAGATGATAAAGTACGGGGCGATTGCAGGCCTTGCGCTGACCGCACTCTTCGTGTATCTCTCCTACAAGAAGGACACGGTGAAGAGCGAGGAAGACCTTGAGGAAAAGCTCGACGCGAAATGCCTCGGAGAGCTCTATACTTACGGAAGCCGCTCGATATTCAAGAAAAAGAAGAACAAACTCCTTATTACCGAGCTAACGGCCGGGTTCGAGTTCACCGAACGCTTCAAAAAGCTGGCCGCAAGGGTCGCTTCCGAAGCGGATAAGAACGGTTCCAGAGTCATACTCGTGACCAGCGTGCGGGAGCATGAGGGCAAGTCAACGGTCGCCTCGAACATCGCGCTCGCGCTTGCCAGAAAGGCCGACAAGGTCCTCCTTGTCGACGGCGATATGAGAAGGCCGACGCTCACGTCCCTGTTCATGGAGAACGGCGAAAAGCCGGAGCTGTCCCTTTGCGACGTGCTTAACTGCGCCGCCGATTTCGAGGACGCCGTCTTCCACGATGAAAAGAGGGATATAGACCTTCTTCTCAGCGCGCACGGAAGCCCCAATTCCACGGATCTTGTTTCTTCCGAGGAGATGCAGCGCCTGATAGACGACGCCAAATACGAATACGATTACGTCATAATCGACACGCCCCCGATGTCTCTCATGGCCGACGCGGAGGTGCTTGCGAACCTTTCCGACCTGAGCCAGCTGACGGTCAAATACGATCTCGTTTCAGAAATGGACATCAACGACGCTATCGACTCTCTGCGCGGATGCCGGGCTGAGTTCATCGGCTGCGTGCTCAATGAGATAAAGAGCCTCCCCGGCGAGCGTATAGCTGTTATAGGCTACGGCGGATACGGCCGCTACGGCAAATACGGAAAGTACGGCAAGTACGGCAAGTACGGCAAGTACGGCAATTACGGCAATTACGGCAATTACGGCGCATACGGAAGATACGGTCACTACGGCGCATACGGCTACTACGGTCACTATGGCGATGACGCCAAGGACGACGAGAGTACGGATACCGAAAAGTGAGGATCAAAATATGAACGAACAGGTCACAAACAACGAGCAAGAGCTCGACATGATAGATATAAGGTCCTTCATTTCGGACTTCCTGCACAGCTTCAAGAGGCTGTGGTGGGTCGCCGTACTCCTTGCCGCCGCGGTCGCCGCGCTGTTCTACTTCCGCGTGACAAGGAATTATTCCCCGTCCTACGTGGCGGAGGCGACGGTCTCGGTCGAGCTCGTAAACGGCGGCTCATACGCAAACCGCAACACAGCGGAGCAGATGGGCCTCATATTCCCCTACATATTGAGCAGCGGCGCCCTTTCGGACGTAATAGCCGCAGATCTTCATACGAGCGGCGTTCCGGGCACGATCAAGACGACCTGCATAAAGGGCACGAACCTTTTGACGATCACCGTCACGGGCTCGAATCCGCAGCGCGTGTACGACGTGCTGCAGTCGGTCATCAGAAACTATCCAGAGGTCGCGCAGTACGTAGTCGGGCAGACCGAGCTCACCGTAATAGACGACAGGGGCATTCCCACCGATACCGGCAAAACATCGGTCATTCGCGGCTCGATGAAAAAGGGCGCGATGATAGGCGCTGCGATAGGCCTCGGCATAATAGTGATCCATTCCCTGCTTTACCGCACTATCCGCAACGAGGACGAGCTTTGCGCGCAGGTCAACGTACCCTGCCTCGGCACGCTTCCCATCTGCCGCAAGAAAGAGCGCAGGAAGAGCATGATGGGTGAGATCAACATCATATTCGACAACAACCGCGACGAATACGTGGAGGCGATGCGCCTCATAAGGACGCGTATCGAGCGCGATCTCGGGCTCAACAAGGTGCTCATGGTAACAAGCTCCGTCGCGGGCGAAGGCAAATCCACCGTTTCGGCGAACCTTGCCGCGTCCATGGCGCTTAAAGGGTTGAAGGTCATACTCATAGACTGCGACCTGAGGAACCCCTCCGTCGCGAGGATGTTCAACGTTTCGGGCTCCTATCCCGGACTTTCCGCCGTGCTCAACGGCAAGGCGACGATAGAGGAAGCGCTTGTCGACGTTATGAAGGACGATAAGCCCACCGGCCTCAAGCTTATGCCCGGCGCGGATAAGACCACGCGAATGACCGAGACGCTCAGCAATGAGGAGATGGGCGAGCTGCTTGAAAAGCTCCGCGGCATGGCGGATATGGTAATACTCGACACGCCTCCTTCCGCTGTGCTCGTCGACGCAATGATGCTCGTAAGGCATGTCGACGGAGTCGCGTACGTCGTAATGAACGATTACGCGCGCCGCCGCTACATCGTCAACGGCATGCAGGAGCTCGTCACCGCGGGCGCTCCCGTTACCGGCTTCATATTGAACGGCGCCGGCGGCAGCGGTTCGGGCAGATACGGCTATTACGGCAAATACAGCCGCTACGGCCGTTACGGATACAACCGCTACGGTTACGGCCGCTACAGCTACGGCAGCGAAAGCAAAAAGAAAAAATGAGATCTTCCGCGAAAGCGTAAGGATCGGCGCTGAGGGGGGAACGATAATGAGCGATAACATGCCCGAAAAGAGCAAAAGGCGAGGAGCGCACGGCTTTTATGCGAAGGTCGTCAAGCGCTTGTTCGACGTCGTTCTTTCGGCGTTGGCGCTAATTCTGCTCTGGCCGCTGCTCGCGATATCGGCGATACTCGTAAAGGCTTCCTCCGAAGGCCCCGCCATATTCAAGCAGAAACGCCTCGGACGCGGCGCTGCGGAATTCACGATCTATAAATTCCGCACCATGCGCATAAACAGCGAGCATACCGGCTCCGGCGTGTACAGCGACGATAACGACCCCCGAATGACAAAGATAGGCAAATTCCTGAGGAAGACGTCGATCGACGAACTGCCGCAGCTCGTCAACATACTGAAGGGGGATATGTCGTTCATCGGTCCGCGCCCGCCGCTCACGTATCATCCGTGGCCCGCGGACGAGTATTCTGCGGAACAGAGGCGGATGTTCGAAGTCCGTCCCGGCATCACGGGCTGGGCGCAGATACACGGGCGCAAGGCGGTCGAATGGAACAAAAGGATCGAGCTCAACGTATGGTACGTGGATCACGTATCGTTCGCGCTGGATCTCAAGATATTCTTTGTAACCATCGGCAAGGTGTTCACCAATGCCGATAATGAGAATAAGGGCGCAACGGTAGTTAAGTAAAGACGGAATCCTGACAGCAAACCGGGAGGCGAATATGCTTAAACTGATGTACATAACCAACCGGCCGGAGATCGCGCAGATCGCGGAATCCGCAGGGGTCGACCGCATCTTCGTCGATATGGAATTCATCGGCAAGGACGCAAGGCAAAAAGGGCTCGACACCGTAAAATCCCGCCACACGGTCGAGGATGCGGCTCGCGTCAAGCAGAGCGTTGAAAAGGCGGAGGTGCTCGTTAGAGTCAATCCGATCCATGACGCGCTGCCCGATTATTTCTCGTCCGAGGATGAGATAAACGCCGTCGTCGAAGCCGGCGCGGACATCATTATGCTCCCGTATTTCAAAACGGCGGAGGAGGTCAAGACATTCCTTAGGCTCATCAACGGCAGGTCAAAGACGATGCTCCTCCTCGAAACGCCGGAGGCGGTCGAGATAGTGGATGAGATATTGGAGCTCCCCGGGATCGACGAGATCCACATAGGGCTTAACGATCTCAGCCTCGGCTATGGGCGCAGGTTCATGTTCGAGCTTTTGGCCGACGGCACCGTGGAGCAGCTCTGCTTCAAATTCCGCAAGAAGGGGATACCGTTCGGCTTCGGCGGGATCGCGTCGCTCGGAAACGGCATGCTGCCGTCCGAATACATAATCAAGGAGCATTACCGGCTCGGTTCGGGCTGCGTGATACTGTCAAGGAGCTTTTGCGATCTTGCCAAGATACACCATATAGGCGTAATTAACGCGACATTCATACGCGGCGTGCGCGAGATAAGAGATCTCGAGCGCGAGTGCGAGAAGCACAGCAGCTTCTTCTATGATAACGAGAAGGAACTCGTGCGCCTCGTCGATAAGATCTGCAAAGGAGCCGGGCAATGAACCTCCTTATCACAGGCGCATGGACCGGCGCGAAGGACCATATCGGAGAGATAGAAGCCCTCGGCCACACAGTCAGATTCATGCAGCAGGAAAAGGATCCGCTCCCCTGCGAGCCCGATTGGGCGGAGGGAGCCGTCTGCAACGGGCTGTTTCTGTATCATAGGATGGAGGAGTTCAAAAACCTCCGCTTCATACAGCTGACAAGCGCGGGATTCGACCGCGTGGATATGGACTATGTGAACGCCCAAGGTATCGAGATCCATAACGCCCGCGGAGTTTACAGCATACCCATGGCGGAGTTCGCCGTATCGGGCGTGCTTGAGCTTTATAAACAGGCGCGGTTCTTCCTTGAGAATCAGCAAGCCCGTCGTTGGGAAAAGCATCGCGGATTGCTTGAGCTCTTCGGCAGGACGGTAACGATAGTCGGCTGCGGCAGCGTCGGTACGGAGTGCGCCAAACGATTCAAAGCCTTCGGCTGCCGCGTAACGGGCGTGGATATCGCGCCGAGACGGGACGACGCATACGACGCGATGCTCCCCATAGAAAAGCTCGACGAAGCTCTGCCCGCGTCCGACGTGCTCGTGCTCACCGTCCCGCTGACGAAAGCCACCGAGCGCCTAATCGACGCCCGCCGCCTCAAGCTCATGAAGGACGCTGCCGTCGTCGTCAATATCTCCCGCGGGAAGGTGATCGACGAGACCGCCCTCGCGGAAAAGCTCCGCACCCGCCGTCTCATGGGCGCCGTCCTCGACGTGTTCGAGACCGAACCCATCCCCGCATCCAGCCCCCTCTGGGATCTGCCGAACGCGATCCTCAGCCCACACAACAGCTTCGTCGGTGACGGGAACGGGGAGAGGCTGCAAAGAATTATTCTGAATAGCATTAGAAGGAAAGCACTATGATCAGCGGCATCAATGGCTTAATTACCAATACAATAGATAAAGTCGGCGCAAGTCATTTAAGACGAGTACATAGAAAGATGGCATTAGCCAGTTTGAAAGAGCATGAATTTCCATGCAGGCTGACTGCTGAAGAAAGAGCCGCTGTAGATTCGCTTTGGCATACGATTGGATACAAGGGAAATGACGAATGGCATAGATTGTATAAGACGGTAAATAGTTTTGACTCACGATATTTACCTAATGATGTTTATGGTCTTGAAGTGTTGCCTCGGCTTAATTCAACAAAACTACTTGCGGCATGGGATGACAAGGCATATTATCCGCGCTTTATTCCGGAGGTTAAGCAGCCTGTTGCTATTGCGTTTGTGATTGAAGGTGACTTTTATGATGAAAAATATCATTTAACCGATGCGAGTAGTTTAGCATACTCCATTATCGATCAGTATGAAAAAATAATACTAAAACCGTCATTTGGCCTAGAGGGACGTGGCGTTGAGCTTATTGAGATTAAAAACGTTGACTATTCGTTGATGAAAGATAAACTTCACTCATTCGGAAGAAACTATGTTATCCAAGAGGTTATTATTCAACATGATTCGCTTGCCGTTTATAACGCTAGTTCTGTGAATCCTATACGTGTGATGACTCTGAGGATGAATGGAAGGATTCATTACCTCCATTCAACTCTTAGGTTTGGGATGCCGGGCGTTCATACAGATATGACTTTTATCAATGGGAAAGAGATTGCTCATGTTAGCGCGGTCAATTGCAACGGCGAAGTATCAAAAAAATGGTTTAATATGGACGGCAGAGAAGATTTGATTTCAAATATGGGTATCAATAACCAAAGAACGATTCCAAATTTCGATAGAATCATAGAAGCTGCGAAAATGGTTCATGAGAGATTACATCATTTTGATTTGATAGGATGTGATTTCACACTAAATACTATGGCGGAACCAATTCTTATTGAGTACAATGTTTATTGGCCGGGGATTATTCTACCACAGTATTGCAACGGCCCTTTGTTTGGTGAGTTAACGGAGGAATTAATTAATTACCTCAAGAACAAGCCTAAAAAGTGAATCTAGCTAGGAGATTGTATGTATGCA
>CAMZAY010000069.1 GCA_947304365.1 uncultured Clostridia bacterium
TCGAAGTCGGCTCGATCGAAGAGCTGCGCGGCAAGACCGACAGGATCTACCGTTCGATCTACCGGAACAATCAGGCGGGCGGGGTCTGCATACCCTCCGCGTCGCTCTGGCTGAACAACGGCACTCTCTATGAGACAGCCGCCGTCGAGACGCTGAAAACGCACTATCACGCTTCCGTTTTCTGCGGGCAGATGGGCGATAAAGGCTACGACGCGCTGATGGATAAGTGGATCCGCGAGATGACCGACGGACTCGTCGGCGGGGTCAGCCCGACCACTCCCCTTGACCGCGCGCGGATAATCACCACGCTGTATTTCGACGCGAAATGGGAGGAATCCTTCACGGTCGAAAAGGGAACGCGCACGTTCCGCGCCCCCGGCGGCGACAGGGAGATCGGCTTCATGAGCGGCTCCGGCAATGCGTTTTACGTGGGAAACGGCTTTAAGGCGGCGTCCAAGGCGCTTAAGGACGGCAGCAGCGTTTGGTACGTGCTCCCGGACGAGGGAACGTCGCTTGCCGATCTGATCGCAAGCGGAGAAGCGCTTGACGCCATACTCGGCGGCGAGGGCGAAACGGACTATGCCGTCTCGATCACCGCGCCGAAGCTCGATATCTCCTCCGAGACCTCGCTGATCGAAGGTCTTAAAAAACTCGGGGTCGCGAAGTGCTTTTCGGAAACAGAGGCCGATTTCTCCGGCCTTACCGGAGATGATTCGCTGTTTATCGCCGAGGCGACGCATTCCGTCAGGTACATCCTCGACGAGGAGCGCGTCCGGGCCGCTTCGTTCACTATGTTCGATTTTATGGTAAAATCAGCCGCCCCCCAGCATTTCGAGCTTGTTGCCGACAGACCGTTCATGATCGTCCACGTCAGCGAAGATCTGACCCCTCTGTTTATCGGCGCGGTGTACGATCCGGTTTGATACCGGCCGCGCGTTTCCCGTTAAGGCCCCCCGGGGCCTTTTTTTCTTGCCTTTTCCGACAAAAGCCTGTATAATAAACGAAGATCATTCATAAAGGAGTTTTATATCATGGCATCATATCAGGTTCTTTACAATCCCTCCTCCAACAACCGCCGCGGCGAAGCGGAGGCGCACGCGCTCGACGCCATCCTGAAGGACGACGTGCTCACCTACCGCGACGTAATGAAGCTCGGCAGCTACCGTGAGTTCCTCATGGGGCTCCCCGTGGACGAAAAAGTCGTCATCTGCGGCGGCGACGGCACGCTCAACCGCCTTGTGAACGACCTTAAC
Organism: uncultured Clostridia bacterium; assembly: GCA_947304365.1. Lineage (GTDB taxonomy): Bacteria > Bacillota > Clostridia > Christensenellales > CAG-138 > UBA3857. Next base: position 1,254 of record CAMZAY010000069.1, read on the forward strand.
GGCTACGTTCCCGTCAACGAGATCTATTATCTCGGCGCGGGCTCCGGCAACGACTTTTTGAACGACCTCGGCAGAAAGCCGGCGGACGGCCTCGTTAAGCTGAACGACTACATAAAGGACCTGCCCGTCGTGACCGTTAACGGCAAGACGAGCCGCTTCATAAACGGCGTCGGCTACGGCATAGACGGCTACTGCTGCGAGGAGGGCGACAAGCAGCGCGAAAAGAGCGACAAGCCCGTCAACTACACCTCCATCGCGATAAACGGTCTCCTCTTCCACTTTAAGCCCGTAAACGCAACCGTCACCGTCGACGGCGTGAAGCACACCTATAAGAAGGTCTGGCTCGCCCCCACCATGAACGGGCGCTGCTACGGCGGCGGCATGATGCCCACCCCCGATCAGGACCGTCTCGATCCCGAAAGGAAGCTCTCCGTGCTCGTCTATCACGGCGTCGGCAAGCTGAAGGCGCTGATCGTGTTCCCCTCCATTTTCAAGGGCGAGCACCTGAAGCACGACAAGATGTGCGAGGTTTTGACCGGGCACGAGATCACCGTCGAGTTCGACCGTCCCACCGCCCTTCAGATCGACGGCGAAACGGTGAAGAACGTCACGAGCTATAAGGCGGTCAAATAAGCTTTCATAACAAAACAGGCTGTGCGGGATGCACAGCCTGTTTTAACGTGCCAACGGGGACTATCCCGTCATTTATCATTCACGAACCACACGTACACGTGCGCCGTGCCGTTTTGATCCTTCCCCATCGGGAAGCCGTAGATCCATTTATACTCCTTGCCCTCCATAAAGGAGTTCGCCGTGGCGTAATGGTGATGGTATTCGAGTATCAGCGTGCCTCCGTTCGAGGTCTCGAGTTTGACGAGGTAATAGTCCCCGTGCTCCAATATCTCCGTGACCGTGCCCCTTATGTTGTAGCACTGCTTCGAGGGACGCTGCAGCGCGTCATAGCTCATCGCCCACGCGCTTTCGACGTAGCTCGTGTAATCGGGCGCGCGCTGCACGTGCATCGTGCGGGTGAATATCTGCCCCTCCGGATCGGTGCAGGTGAAGACTATCTCATAATCGCCCGCTTCCGGCAGCATGGCCGTAAGGCTGAAGCTCCCGTCTGCGCCGACGATCGGCTCCGTGAGGATCACGAGCTCGTTACCGCAGGCGGCGGTCACGGACGAGCCCGCGGGCGCCATGCCGTGCAGCTCTATCGTGTCGTTGGGATCGGTGATGCGCTGAGAATACCGCGTTTCGCCCATATCCCACGGGAGCATCACCGCGGGCGGCTCCGGAATATCCACCGTGACGGTGATACTGCGCCTGAATACGCAGTATCGCGGAAGCTTCGCCTCGAATATGACGGTATATACGCCGTTCTCCTCATACGTCCTGTCGAACGAGAAATCGCCCCCGCCGTTCACCTCGAGCTTTTCGCCGTCGGCGGTGACCTCCGCCTTGACCGGATAGACGTGCCCGGTGATGTGAACGACGCCGTCCTCCGATACGATCGCGTCGCCGCAGTTGACGACGGCGTTGAGCTCCGGCACCTCGAGCATCACGTAGCCCATATCCGAAATGGGCTCCAGCGTGCCGTCCGCGTTCTTTATATAGAACTTCGGCTGCACGGAATAGGCCGTGGTCTCCATCGGCTCGTCGGGCAGATAATCCTCAAGACTTATCTCGAACACCTTGCGGTCGTCCGCGTTGACCTGATATTCGGTGCGGACGCCGGCGGGCGTTTCGTAAACGATCACGGAGCCGTTCCTTGCGAAGATGGTGATGCGGGCCTTCATGGGATCCGCGCTGTTCTGCACTATCTGGGGCGAGCGGGGCTTAAATGTGTCCTCCTCCTTTTGGGGGAACAGCCCGGCGATATAGTCCTTTCCGAAGTATGCCGCCGCGCAGAGTACCGCGATCACGGCGGTTATCGCGAGAATGACGCTCAGCGCCTTTATCCACTTGGAGGTCTTTCTTCCTTCGGGCTCCGCCGCCGGCGCTTCGGGCTCCTTTGGCGCTTCGGGCTCCTCCGTCTCTTCGGGCTCCTTGGGCGCTTCGTCCCGCTTTGCCTTTTTCGCAGCCTTCTTTTCGCGCTTCGCGGGCTCGGGCTCGGGCTCGGGCGTTTCCGCTGCGGGAGCGGCGGCGGGCTCGCAGGCTGTTTCTGCGAGGGGATCGGCGCCAGTCTTAAGCGCCTTGACCGCCTTGTTAAGCTCCGCGGCGGAGGCGAAACGCTTTGCCTTGTCCAGAGCGCAGGCCTTCAATATGACCCCCGCAAAAGCGGCGTCGGCGTTTGCGGGCGCGGGGAGCTCCGCCCCCGTCATGCGGCGCATGGCCGCCTTTTCACGCTGAACGGGCGAGGCGTTCTCCGGCTCGAAGGGCAGGCGCGAGCCGTTCATGAGCGCATAGGCGATGAGGCCGAGCGAATAAACGTCGGCAGCGCCGCCGTGCTCCTCGCCCCTTATCACCTCGGGTGCGGAATACTCCGCGGGCACGTCGTCCGAGGGCTCCTCTGCCGCGCCGTCCGCGCGGGCCGCGCTCAGATCGCCGAGCGCAAAGCCGCCGTCGGGCTTTATGAAAATGCTCTCCGGCCTTACGCGGCGGTGGGTGATGCCCTCCCCTTCACAGCAGGCGAGCGCGGCGGAGATATCCTCCGCGAGCCGGAGCGTTTCCGTGCCGTTAAGGGGGCTCTGCTTCTGCCTTTTGATAAGCGGCTCGTAAAGCGCCGTGCGTATGAACACGTCGCTGCCGAAGCCGCCCCCGCGCGGGATCACGGCGCTTTCCAAACAGCCCACGATCTGAGGGCAGGCGGCGAGCCTTTCCGAAACGGCTATCTCGCGCCCCGCATCGCGCAGGCGCGAATCGGCGTACGCCTCAAGCGTCGCGTCGTCCATGCCGCCCTCCTTAAGGGCCTTTACTATGCTTTCGTCATTGGGGACGGGGATATGCTTCACTGCGGCATACTCCCTTTTGCCGTCCCTCTCCCTGAACACGCGGTAAGTGCGCGAATCGTCGTCCTCCGCGATAACTGCCTCGACGGACCATTCGCCGAACAGGGGCTCGAATTTCCTTATGTTGTCCATTATTCGCCCTTTCCCGGCCCTGCGGCCGAAATATGCTCATGCCCAAATTATCAGATGTTTTCCCCCTCCTCCACGTATCTCGCGGCCTGTGTGGAGAAGAGCGTGTAATACTTGCCCCTCATTTCCATGAGCTCCTTGTGCGAGCCCTTTTCGACTATGCGGCCGTCCTCCATGACGAGTATCGTATCCGCAATGGTCGCGCTGGAAAGGCGGTGCGAAATGAATATGCTGGTCTTGTTCTTCCTCAGCTCGTTGAACTGATTGAATATCTCCTGCTCCGCCATGGGGTCGAGCGAAGCCGTCGGCTCGTCGAGTATCAGTATGTCCGAATCGGAGTAGAACGCGCGGGCGATCGCCAGCTTCTGCCACTGACCGATGGAGAGCTCCGCGCCGTCCGCCTCGAAATATCGCATGAGCGGCGTATCGTAGCCGTTTTTGAGCTTCTCGATGAACACGTCCGCGCCGCTGTGCCCGGCGGCCTCCTTCATCTCGGCCTCGCCCGCCCTGCGCTCGATATCGCCGAATACGATGTTCTCGCCCGCGGTGACGGCGTATTTGCCGAAATCCTGGAATATCATGCCGAACATATCGTAAAGCTCCGTCACGTCATATTCCTTTATGTCGTGCCCGTCGAGCAGTACCGTGCCGGAGGACGGATCGTAAAGCCTTGTGAGGAGCTTGACGAGCGTCGTTTTGCCCGCGCCGTTCAAGCCGACGATAACGACCGTTTCGCCCTCGTTTATCTTAAGGTTGACGTCTTTAAGTATATCGCGTTCGACGCCCTGGTAGCGGAAGTACACGTTTTTGAACTCGATCGTGTGCGCCCTGCCGCGCTCAACGTGCCTCGGCTCCTTAAGGGAGGGCACTATCGTGGGCTTCTCTGCGAGGAACGATATGAGGTTCTCGATGAAAAGCGTGCCCTCGTAAATGGTCGCCGTGCTGCCGATCAGCCCGCCGACGCCCGCGCCTATGGCGGTTATCGCGCCGGTGTAGAGCGCGAAATCACCGACCGCGAACTGCTTGTCGAAAACGCCCTTCGCAAGGAATATGTAGAGCAGGCAGTAGACCGCGCTCGTAACGACTGCGGCGGCAAGACCCCACAGCGTTTCGGATATGCGCAGTCTGCGCAGGCCCCTGTAATACTCGTCGAACGCCGCCTTGTACTTGTCCGTGAAGGTCCTGCCCAGATCGAACATCCTTATCTCCTTGACGAGATCCTTGTCGATGACCGTCTGCGCGTAGTAATCCATCTGCCGGCGGTTCTTCGAGCGGAAGAACATATAGTTGACGTTCTTTTTGCAGTAGACGAAATTGACGATCGTCGTGGGGATCGAAACGAGTATGATCACCCACGGCGCCCACCAGCTTACGGCGAACAGCACGACGATATAGCTCACGATGCTGATGAGCGTGCTCAATACCGAGAAGGTCGAGCTCATTATCTGTATGGGGCGCATGCCCGCCTCGCGGTTGGCGTTCTCCATGCGGGCGTAATAATCGGGCGAGTCGTAGCTTTCCATATCGACCTCGCGCGCCTTGTCCATAATCAGCATTTTGACGTGGTTGGATACCTGCTCGCCCGAAACGGAGGTGAGCGTCGAATAAAGCCGCGTCACCGCCTGGTTTATGAACGTGTAGGCGAACTGCAGTATGAGCAGCACCGTTATCACGCCGAACGCGAACTCGACCCCGGCGTACGCCTCGGCGAGCTTGTTCATTATCCTCGCGCCGATGAGCGAGCCTATAACGGGCATCACGCCGTTGAACACCGCCATGAACACCATGGCGAAGAGGAGGCTCTTCTTCGTCTCCCACACGAGCTTGAAAATGTAGAAAAGCCTTGAGAAAAAGCCGGAAATGACCTTTATTACGTACCCCGGCACCTCCTTGAGCTTCTTGGGCTTGGGCACGCGGTACCTGTCGTTCACCGACATATCGTTTATGCTGCGCATGAAAAACCCCCGTTCGATATGATTTGTCACAATTATATAATATCCGCCCGCCTTTTTCAATAAAGACCG
>CAMZAY010000070.1 GCA_947304365.1 uncultured Clostridia bacterium
AGCTCGCCAAGCTCCAGTCGAAGATACTTGATACCTGTTCGCGTTACGTCAAACCGGGCGGGACGCTCGTCTATTCCACCTGCACGCTTTCGTCCCGCGAGGATGAGGACGTCGTAAACGGCTTCCTTGCCGGGCATAAAGGCTTCACGCCGGCGCCTGTAACGGGCTCCGTGTCCGAAGCCATCACGGAAAGGGGAAGGACGGGCATGCTCAGGATATTCCCCGATACCGACGGGGCGGAAGGCTTTTTTATCGCAAAGCTCATAAGGAATAATTAAATGGATAAAGAACTTGCATCGATGGATACGGAGGAGCTTGCCGCGCTCGTGAACGAGCTCGGCGAGCCGAAATTCCGCGCCAAGCAGATCCTTTCATGGACGCGGCGCGGCGTTCGTCCTGCCGAAATGAGCAACATACCCGCTTCCCTGCGCGCAAAGCTCGAGACTGTCCCCTTCGGCGGGGCGACGATCATCGAAACGCGCCGCTCGAGGAAGGACGATACCGTCAAGTTCCTTTACGAGCTTGACGACGGCAATATCGTCGAGGGCGTACTCATGAGCTATTCATACGGCAAAACGCTCTGCATATCGAGCCAGGTCGGCTGCCGCATGGGCTGCGCGTTCTGCGCGTCCACGCTCAACGGCAAGGTGCGCGATCTCACCGCGGGGGAGATGCTTTCGGAGGTCACCGCCGTCGAAAAGCTGATCCCCACGGACGAGGGCAGGAAGCGCACGGTCACCAACATCGTTATGATGGGCTGCGGAGAGCCGCTCGATAATTATGATAATACGGTAAGGTTTTTGAAGAGGGCGACGGCGGAGGATGGACTCGGCATCAGCCCGAGGAACATATCGCTGTCGACCTGCGGGCTCGTGCCGAGGATACTCTCGCTGCCGGACGACGCTCCGCATGTAACGCTGTGCATATCACTGCACGCGCCGAACGACGAAATGCGCCGCCGCACGATGCCGATAGCCAACGCCTACTCGCTTTCGGAGCTAATACCCGCGGCGAAGCATTACGCGGACGTGACGGGCAGGCGCGTCATATTCGAATATGCGCTGATAGAGGGGGAGAATTCTTCGGATGACAACGCGCGTGAGCTTGCGAAGCTGCTTCGCGGCATCAACTGCCACGTGAATCTTATCCCGCTCAACAGCGTAAAGGAACGCAGCCTTAACGGCGTTTCAAGGGGGAGAGCGGCCGAATTCGCCGCGCTGCTCGAAAGGCTGCATATCTCCGCAACTGTCAGGCGCGAGCTCGGCACGGATATCGACGGCGCCTGCGGACAGCTGAGGAACAAGCACATAGCTTCCCGGGAGGAGGAAGGGAAATGATCTACGCATACCGTTCTGATACGGGCAAAAGGAAAAAGAACGAGGACTCGTTTTACATACCGGGCGAGGGTGATATCCCCGTCGTAATAGTCGCCGACGGAATGGGCGGTCACGTTGCGGGCGAAGTCGCCAGCAGCAAGGCAATAGAAAGGATCGTCGATTATATCGAAGGCGCTCCCGGCGGAGCGAGCAGCATCACCCTGCTCCGCCAGGCTATGAACGACGCCAACCGCGCCGTGTTCGACCTTGCCATGACGGACGACCGTTATACCGGCATGGGCACGACCGTCGTTATGGCGCTCCTCGAGCCGGGAAAATACACCGTCGCCAGCATAGGCGACAGCAGGCTGTATCATTTCGACGGACGAAAGCTGAGGCGCGTGACGAAGGATCATACCTACGTGCAGGAGCTCGTTTCGGCAGGCCTCATCACAGAGGACCAGGCAAGGACGCATCCTCAAAGGAACCTCGTAACAAGGGCGGTCGGCACGTCGCGCTTTGAAAAGGCGGACGCCGGCGTTAAAAGCTGGAAGAAGGGCGATATCCTCCTTCTGTGCTCGGACGGGCTTTGCGGCTCCGTCACGGAGAGCGAGATGGAGATGATACTCCGCACGACGGGCGATCTGCTCGCCTGCTGCGATAAGCTTGCCGAGCTTGCTTACAATAACGGCTCCACCGACAATATCACCGTTGTGCTTGCGGAGAATACGGAGGGCGCCAATGATAGGTAAACTCCTTAACGGCAGATATAAGGTGATCAGCAAGGTAGGCAGCGGCGGAATGGCCGACGTCTACAAAGGCATGGACATTTACGAGAGCAAGGTCGTCGCCATAAAGGTTTTGAAAACCGAATACTCGAGCGATCCCCAGTATCTGCGCCGCCTCAACCGCGAGGCGCAGGCGATGGTTTCCCTTAAGAACGAGCATGTCGTTTCGCTGTTCGATATGGGCAACGAGGGGGATATCCACTACCTTGTGCTCGAATATGTCGACGGCGTGACCCTTCGCGAATACATGGATCAGAACGGCGCGCTTCCTCCCAACGACGCGGTCGATATAGTTTGCGACGTGCTCGACGGGCTTTCCCACGCGCACAAGAAGGGGCTTATACACAGGGACGTCAAGCCCCAAAACATAATGATAACCGAAGACGGCTGTATCAAGCTTGCCGACTTCGGCATCGCCAAATTCGCCGGAAAGGCTACCAAGACCTATGACGGCAAGGAGGCGGTCGGCTCCGTCTATTACATTTCGCCGGAGCAGGCAAAAGGCGAAGAAGTCGATATGCAGACGGACATCTACTCCGTCGGCGTAATGCTTTACGAGATGCTCCTCGGCAAGCCCCCGTTCACGGGCGAAAACGCCGTTCAGGTCGCGCTGAAGCATGTGAACGAGGATATCGTCCCTCTTCATGAGGCGAACGACCGTATCCCGATATCGCTTAGCGACGTGGTCGAAAGGGCGACCGACAAGGATCGCTCCATCCGCTATTCCGACGCGGAGGATATGCAGAAGGATCTGCAGCGCGCGCTCAAAAACCCGCTTTCGAGGTTCGCAAAGGTCAACCGCAGGAAGGGGACCTCGTCGGCATCCGGCGGGAAGAAGAGCACGTTGAAGGAGCATTTGCCCCTCATAGCAATAGTAAGCTGCGTGGTCGGCATAATAGGCGTTTTTCTGCTGATGTTCCTGTTATCCCAGAACAAGGGCGGCAAGGATAACGCAAAGGTCCCCAAGCTCCTTGGGCTTTCGGTAAACGAGGCGTCCACATTCGCCGTCAACCGCGGCTATGAAGTCAAGATCGCGGGGTACGAGATGTCGGACGAATACGAATACGGCACCGTCTGCGAACAGGATCCGGCGGCGCTGACAAAGGCCAAGCCCGGCACGGTCGTATCCATTACGGTCAGCCTCGGTATGGAGACCGTCTCGGTCCCCGATCTCTTCGGTAAAACGGTCGACGAAGCCAAATCCTTACTTGATGAAAGGGGACTTGTGCTTGACAGCGTGATCGATTATGAATCCGGCCCGCAGATCGTCGGCACGGTCATAAAGCAGTCCCCCAATCCGGGCGAGACTGTTATGACGGGCGATACGGTAAAGATCACCGTCTGCAAGGAACCCATAGTCGAGACCATAAGGATGCCTGCGCTTTCCGGCATGACGATAGAAAACGCGATCGACGCGCTCTATGAAAGGGGATCGTCAATTACCGCATATTCGTTACGGACAACGCCGCCGTATACGGCGACCATCCCGACGGCACCGTCGTGGATCAGAACCCGAGCGAGGGCATGGATATTATCAACAACGCCATACTTGCGGAGATCTACGTGTTCAGGCACGATCCCGGCGAGTATAAGGCGGAGTTCTCGGAGAATCTTACGCTCAGCGCCGCTTCAAACGACGTTATAGTGACGGTAATGACCGACATCGGCGAGATCGTGCTCTTCAGGCAGGAGTACGGCAGCGGAACGGTTTCGGTGCCGTTCACCGGCCGCTATTGGGAGAAGGGCACGTTCACCTGCGTCATATATGTGAACGGCATGGTTTATACCAGCATCACCCGCAATTTCGAATAACGGAGGCTTGTTTGGATACCGGATCGGGCAGGATCATAAAGGGAGTCGGCGGTTTTTATACCGTGCTCACAGAGGGTAACAAAACCTGCGTCTGCAAGGCGAGGGGGCTGTTCCGCAAAAACGGAGAGACGCCGCTTCCCGGCGATAACGTGACTTTCACCGTCGACAAAAAGGGCGAAGGTTATTTGATGAGCATACTTCCCAGGACGAACGAGCTCCTGCGGCCCGCTCTCGCGAACGTCGATACGCTGCTCATCGTCGTCGCCGCGACGGAGCCGCTCCCCGATCTCGAGCTTTGCGATAAGCTCCTGATCTACTGCAAAAAGCAGGGCGTCCGTCCCGTGATCGTGATAAACAAATGCGACAGGGGAGAAAGCAGCGCTTCCGGCGCGATAGCCGAGCAATACAAAGGCGCCGTCGACGATATCGTATCCGTTTCGGCCGAAACGGGCTATGGCATGGACGCGTTAAGGGCGCTCCTCTCGGACAGCACGACGGCGTTTGCCGGCCAATCCGCTGTCGGCAAATCGTCGCTCATAAACAGGCTGCTCGGGCTCGACTTAAAAACGGGAGGTCTCTCGGCAAAGACCGAGCGCGGCAGGCATACCACCCGCCACGCGGAGCTTATCAGGATACCCGGAGGCGGGCTGATAGCGGATACGCCCGGCTTCAGCATGCTCGAATCCGTTCCGATCGAGCCGGAGGATATCCCGGGCATGTACCGGGAGTTCGGGGAGTATAAGGGCATGTGCCGATTCATAGGCTGCATGCATATCTACGAGCCGGACTGCGCGGTAAAGCAGGCCGTAGCGGAAGGCGCGGTCAATAAGGAACGGTATCAAAGATACGTCAAAATAGCAAACGAAGCAATAGAGATGAGGAGGCATAAATATGACTGACAGGGTTATGGTCGCACCGAGCATTCTTTCGGCGGATTTCACCCGGCTTGGCGAGGAGGTCGCCGCGCTTAAAGGCTTGGGCGCCGATTACGTGCATCTTGACGTTATGGACGGGAATTTCGTCCCCAACATCACGTTCGGAGCTCCCATGTGCAGGGCGCTGAGGCCGACGACCGATCTCGTTTTCGACGCGCATCTTATGGTCGCCGAGCCAGCGAAATGGGTCAAGGATTTCGTTGACGCCGGCGCGGATATCATCACCATCCACCGCGAGGCGGATATCCACGCGCACCGCACTCTGCAGCTCATAAGGTCTTACGGCAAAAAGGCGGGTATCGCGCTCAATCCGTCGACTCATCCCAACGCCGTGGAATACCTGCTCGACAGCGTCGATATGGTGCTCGTAATGAGCGTCAATCCGGGTTTCGGCGGGCAGAAGTTCATCGACTCTTCGCTTAAGAAAATAGAGGCGATAAGGAATATGGCCCTCTCCCGCGGGCTCGATATCGATATCGAGGTCGACGGCGGAGTCAATGAAAAGACCGCCGCGCTCTGCCGCGCCGCCGGAGCGAACGTGCTCGTCGCGGGCAACGCCGTATTCAAGGCGGAGGACAGGCAGAAAATGATCAGCATGATAAGGGGCAACTGATGGCAAGGAAAAAACAGGACAAGGATCAGATCGATTTCAGCGAGATCAGGGAGAATTACAGCGTCGTCAGCATGGACGACGTGATGCATAACGCCATGCTCCCTTATGCGGAGCACGTCATTCTCGAAAGGGCGCTCCCGAGGGTCGAGGACGGCTTGAAGCCCGTTCAGCGAAGGATAATCTATACTATGCTGGAGCTCGGCAACACGCCGGACAAGCCGTACAGGAAGTCGGCGCGTATCGTCGGCGACTGCCTCGGTAAATTCCATCCCCACGGCGACAGCTCGGTCTACGACGCGATGGTCCGTATGGCGCAGGACTTCAATATGCGCCTTCCCCTCGTGGACGGTCAGGGCAATTTCGGCTCGATCGACGGCGATTCTGCCGCCGCTATGCGTTATACCGAGGTCAGGATGGCTCCCGCCGCGATGGATATGGTGCGCGATATCGAGAAGGATACCGTCAAGTTCTGCCTTAATTTCTCCGATACCCTCAAGGAACCGGAGATGCTTCCCGGCAGATTCCCGAACCTCCTTATAAACGGCGCGAACGGTATCGCCGTCGGTCTTGCCACAAACATTCCTCCTCACAATCTCGGAGAAGCCGTCCGCGCCGTCATCGCGCAAATGGAAGACCCGGATATTTCCCTGGACGACCTGATGAAAATCCTTCCGGGGCCGGATTTCCCCACCGGCGGCGTGCTGGTTAACAACGAGGAGATCCGCCGGGGTTATGAAACCGGTCGCGGCAAGCTGACCCTCCGGGCCCGGGTGCATGTG
>CAMZAY010000071.1 GCA_947304365.1 uncultured Clostridia bacterium
CTCGGATACGGCGCATTGCGCGACCCTTCCGGTCCCGAAATGAACGGATTTGAGCATGTTCTCGACGCCTGTCATCAATATGCAGATAAGCATAAGTATCAGCGCGGGATATGCCGATCGGTCGCCGAGCGCTGAGCCGCAAACGCTTTTGGAAAGCGCCGCGAGCGGAACTGCGAGCAGCGTCCAGAGCAGCAAGAAGACCTTAAGCGCTGAAAGCAAAAGCCCCTTTATTTCCGTGCCTTTCATGCCCGCGGCAAGGCTCGTCACCGCGATATTGAGCCCCGAAATGCTGAACGAAACCACTATCCCGTACAGCTGCATCATAAGCGAATTGAGGCCCAACGCGGTCGCCGGTACGCATTTCCCGAGCGCGATACGGTAAGCGAACGCCATTGCCTGCAGCGCGGCGTTCGATAAAAAAAGCATCATCACTCTGTATGATACGGAATCCCTTTTCATACAGAATGATAATGCTCGCCGTCCCTTAATTATTCGGGCGGGCGGATCATTTGCCCGCGGGTTTGTAAAGCTTATGCTTATGCCAGAAGGCGTCGTCCTTTGTAAGCACGAGCACGTCGATATCGCCGCCGCAGGTCTTGGGCTTCATTTCAAAGCGCTGGAGCTTGATCGTAACGTCCACGAGGAACTCCGCGAAATCGACCGCGTCCTTGAGCGGCATGAGATCGTGGTTCACGGGCGTGGGCGGCTGGGAATTGAGCAGCTTTGTTATCGCCTGCTGTTCGCCGCTCCAGGAGGAGCCGTAACGCATGCGGCCGTTATCCATGTTGATCCTTTTGAGCTCCTTCGCGACGTCGTAAACGAAGGGCTCCTCTTCCTCGTACCCGCAGACGAAGAAGTGCACCGCGGGGAAAAAGCGGAAGGCATATGCCTGGAGCTTCTTCGCAACGTCGGTCACTGAATCGTTTTCCCTTACCTCTTCGATCTCGAATAACCTAAGGAAATCGGAAACGGTTTTGTTCTCAAGTATCGCAAGCCCGCAATAGCTGATGCCTACGCGCACCTTGCTCAAAAGGAACACCTTCTGGGCGTTGTCGGAGATGGAGAACGTGCCCTGCTGCTGGGTCTTGCCGTCGTTGGTTTTGAACATTATGTTGCCGGTCATGCGGCTGTCGGCAGCGAGCACGATCCCCTCCGGAACGTAAACGGAACACATTATGGACATTTCATCATCCTCCGAATCAGATGACCGAGCCGATCACGCCCGCGTCGTTGCCGGCGGCCGCCTTGACGATGCTGCCGCAGGAGCCGAAGAAGCATTTGCCCGGCACCTTTCTGCGCAGAGGCTCGAGCAGGAAATCGCCCGCCTCGGAAACGCCGCCGCCAAGCGCGATGACCTCCGGATCGAACACGTTGACGAACGATGCGATCGCATCGGCAAGCGAATCCACATACTCTTCAAAGAGCCTTGCAGCGAATTTATCGCCGGCCTTCGCACAGTCGATAAGCAGCTTCGCATCGGGTTTTTCGCCCGCCGCTGCCTTCTTTGCTATCATTCCCCTGTCCTCGTCGACGGCTCTCTCAGCAAGACGCTTGAGCGCGGTCGCGGAGCAGAGCGTTTCGATGCAGCCGTGGTGCCCGCAGCCGCATTTGATACCGCCGCGGTCGATCATTGCATGTCCAAGCTCCGTGCCCCTGTTAAGGCCGCCGTGGAAGACCCTGCCGTTAATGATAAGGCATCCGCCGACTCCCGTACCGAGGGTGATAAGAAGCCCGGTCTTAACGCCTTTGAGCGAGCCGATGGCAAGCTCCGCATCGCCCGCGGCGTCCGCGTCGTTCTTGACGATGACGCGGTCCGCGTTAATGGAGGCCTCGATGATGCGCTTGACGGGTATGTTCCTGAGCCCGATATTCCACGCGTCGAGTATTCCGCCGTCACTGCTGACGGAGCCGGGAACGGTCACTCCGATGGTCCCGATGGGCTCGCCTTCCGCAAGCTCGGCGGCCATCTTGACAATACCGCCGAAAAGCTTGTCGGAGTCCCCGAAGGGCGTCTTCATGTAAAGCTTTTTGACGATCCTGTACTCTTCGTCGACTACGCCGGCCTTTACGGCCGTACCGCCGATATCAAACCCTAATGACAGCATTTATTTATGCCTCCTTAAGCAAATATTTTTCGATCAGATATGCAACGCCGTCTTCACGGCAGGACGGGACTATGAGCTTTGCCGCGCGCTTGACCTCCTCGTTCCCGTCCTCAACACAGCAGCCGAGACCTGCCCACTCGATCATTTCGATATCAAGCGTATTGTCGCCGACAGCGGCGACCTCACTTCTTTCGACGCCCAAATGATCAGCGATCATCTTGAGCGCGGTTCCCTTGTTGGCGCCGATCTTGTTGAATTCGATGAAGCCGGGCGACGAGGCGGATACCGCCGCCTTACCGTAAAGCTTCTCCCTGAAAAACGGCAGAAGATAGGGAACGCGCTCCGGCTCCGTTATGATCAGCACCTTCGGCACGTTGTCCCAATGCATCCTGCGGATATTCGGCTCTATCCTCGAGGGCAGATCGAGCGCCTGCGAATAAAGCGTGCCGTAGGTATGCTCATGCTCGTAAACGATCTCGTCGCCCTGATAGAGATGCACATGCAGCCCCATTTCCTCCGCAAGATCGAGTATCTCGACGACGGTATCGCTTTCGAGCTTAGTTACGAAAAACGGCTTGCCCGTTGCGCCGAAGTTTATCATGGCGCCGCCGTAATTGATGATGAGCCCCTCTATACCGAGCTCGCGCCTTACCGTATCGGAGCCGTGAAAGCCCCTTCCTGTCGCGAGCGTGACGTAAATTCCCGCCTCCTGCGCGGCCCTTACGGCGCGCTTATTGCGCTCCGAAATAACGCCGCGGCGCGGGAGTATCGTATCGTCTATATCCATTGCGAGGAGTTTATACATCCGTTCCCTCTCCTTTTTCCGCGCGGAAAAAGTCATAGACCTTCCGCGCTGTCGGGTGATTCATACCGTCGGCGGAGGCAAGCTCCTCCACAGAGGCGTTCCTTATGGCGTCAAGCGTCATGAATTTATCGAACAAAGCGCGCCTTCTTTTTTCACCCACGCCGTCGATCTCCTGAAGCACCGAATACAGCGCCGACTTGGCGCGCATGCTGCGGTGATAAGTTATCGCGAAGCGGTGCGCTTCGTCCCTTATGCGCTGGATCAGATGCAGGGTGCTGTCATTTCGAGGCAGAACGACCGGCTCGGGATCGTCCGGAAGGATTATCTCCTCATTTTCTTCGGCAAGTCCGATAGCGGGTATATAGGAAAGCCCGAACCTTTCGAGCACCTCCAGCGCGACGTTGAGCTGGCCCCTTCCACCGTCCATTATAATCAGATCCGGCAGTTTTGTCCACTTTTCATCGCCGTCCGCCGCTCTTTGGAATCGCCTCGTCAGATGCTCGCGCATGGTCTCGTAATCGTCGCCGTCGGCAGCGGTCTTGGTTTTGAACCTGCGGTAGAGCTCCTTCGCGGGTTTTCCGCCGACAAAAACCACCATGGAGCCGACGGTATCCCTGCCCTGGAAATGCGAGTTGTCGAAGCATTCGATACGCGAAGGGATCTCGTCCATGCCGACGATCCGCGACAGATCGACGAGAGCGCCCTCGCTCCTCTCCCATTCCTTCATGATCAGCTCGCGCTTTCTCTTGAGCGCCTCTTTGCCGTTCATTTCGGCAAGATCGGCAAGCTGTTTCTTTTCGCCCCTCTGCGGGCAAACGAGCTTTACGGAATGAGAGCAGTTTTCCTTAAGGACGCCGGCGATCTCCTCCGCTCCGTCCGGAAGCGTTTTAGTCACTATCTCGCTCGGGATATAGCCGCTGTCGATGTAAAACTGCATCAGGAACATCGCCATGATCTCGCCGTCGGACTCATCGGTCGCCGTAACGAAATAGCCGTCGGTCATAACGACGGTGCCGTCACGCATCATCATTGCGTACACCACGGTGTTCATATCGTCCCTTGCGACGGCGAACACGTCGAAGCTGTTCACTGTCGTTACCGCGGCGCGCTGCTTCGCGGCAAGGCTCTCCATAGCGCGTATCCTGTCCCTTAAAAGCGCCGCCCTCTCGAACTCCATACGCTCGGCCGCCTCGTTCATGCGGGCGGTAAGCTTGTCCGTGATGGGCTTGCAGCGCCCCTGGAGGAGCTGTTCGATCTCGTCAAGGTAGGCGTGATACTGCTCCCTTGTAACATTACCCGAGCACGGCGCGCAGCATTTGCCTATATGATACATAAGGCAGGGCCTTTCGCGGCGCGCGATCGCCTTTTCGATATCCTTTTTGCAGTGTCTTACCGGGAAGAAGTCCCTGACGGCGGTTATCGCCTCACGCAGGGAGACCGCGGAAAGGAACGGCCCGAAATAGCGGGCGCCGTCCTTTTTGATCCGTCTTACGATCTCTACGCGGGGAAAATCCTTCCTGCGATCGATGCGAACGTAAGGAAAATGCTTGTCGTCCTTCAAAAGTATGTTATACCTCGGGCGGTTTTGTTTTATCATGTTGCACTCCAAAGTGAGCGCTTCCGCCTCGGACGAGGTTATCGTAAACTCAAGATCGGCGATATTAGATACCATTGCGGCGACCTTGGGTGTTTTTACGTTATTCTGAAAATACTGACGAACGCGGTTCTTGAGATTGACCGCCTTGCCGACATAGATTATCTCACCCGCGGAATTGTACATGCGGTACACCCCCGGGCTGTCCGGCAAAAGCTTCAATTTATCCCTGATCACGTCGTTCATGATATTATTATAACTTATTTTTTCTTTTTTGGGAACCCATCTTGCATTTAATTCGTTATATATGTAAAATGGTATTGCCATGAACGAAAAAAAGGAGGATTAAACAGATGTTTAAAAGGATCATCTCTCTCACGCTTGCCGCGATACTGATCGCCTCGTTCGCGGGATGCGTCAGGGGCAATAACGTTCCCGATAACACGCCCGCTCCTCAGGGCAGCGAAAGCACCGGATACGTAAACGAGCCCGGTCAGGCGGTTCCCCTTTCCATCAACGTCACCGACGGATCCGTTTTCGAAAAAGCCGTCTATGACCCGAGGTACACCGCCGCAAACAACGCATTCGCCGTAACTATGACGAACGCTTTTGACGACGATTGGACCGGAGTCTGCTCTCCCCTTTCGCTCCAGATAGCTCTTGAGATACTCGCCAACGGAGGCAGCGAAGAGACTGCGGACGCGCTCCTTAACGCCGTATGTCCCGGTCTTACAAGGAACGACGTGAACGTAAGCTCCGCCGCGCTGATCAAGAAGCTTGCCCAGACCGAAGGCTTTACGATCAACAATGCCGTTGTAGTCAACAACGCATATCAGCTCTGCGATACTTTTGCAAAGACCGCCGCAAACTACTATCGTTCCTCCGTAGGCGCGCTCGATTTCTCCAAACCGGAAGCCGCGCTCAATGAGCTTAACGGCTGGATCGAGCAGAATACGAACGGCCTTATCAAGGAGCTTATCGATCGAGTCGGCATCGATACCGTGGTGGTGATACTCAATGCGCTGACTCTCGAGCTCAAGTGGGATAAACCGTTCGTTGCGATGCGTGAGCTTTCTCCCTTCTACGGCGTCAACGGCAAGCAGTCGGTCGGCATGATACAGAAGACCGAGGAGCTTGATTACGGTGAATTCGACGAAGGCGCCATGGCTATCGTCCCCTATGCGGGCGGCGAATACTGCATGGCGGTAATACTGCCCAAGGAGGGCGTCACTCCCAAGGCGGCCGTATCCGCTCTTATCTCCAGAACGGGCGAATGCAAAAAGGAGATCGTATTCATAAAGATGCCGAAGGTCGACTTGAACAACAAGCTCGATATTCTCAAAATGGCGGATAAGCTCAGCTTGAAAGAGGCGCTGAACGGCAATTATACCAATCTGATCCCCAATGAAGGCGTATCGATCACAGAAGTGCTCCAGGGGGCTTCCCTCTCCGTTACGGAGTCCGGTACGATCGCCGCAGCCGCTTCCGCCGTCATCGGCTCAAAGGGCGCCGCGCTCACAAATCCCGACGTTGAGATTGTCTGCGACCGTCCCTATGCGATGGTGATCTATCATGTCGAGACCGGAACGGTGCTCTTCGTTTCGATAGTGAACGACGTTGCGTAATACTTATCTGTGACCGAAGCCG
>CAMZAY010000072.1 GCA_947304365.1 uncultured Clostridia bacterium
TGAACGTGCTTGAAGGTCGAGGGCGCGATGATGGAGTCCTTCTGAACGGCGATGAACTCGACGTTCGCGGGCATATAGTCGTTGGGAACGAAGATGAGGCGCAGGGTGTTGAAGTTGCCCTTCCAACCCTTGAAGGTCAGGTCGCGCTTGAGGGTGTCGCAGGCGTCGTACTCATCAGCCAGACGCAGATACGTCCAATGCTTGATGGGGAGGAAGACGTAGCGGTTATCCTCAGGAACACCCGCGTCCTCGAAATACTCTTCGATGTCGCAGAGCTTCTCGACGATGTTGGTCTTATCGACGGACGCGCCGCTCGCAAGGGAAACAACGTGACCCGCGTTACGCGCCCACTTCGCAAGGATGTACTTATCCTTGTAGGGGTTCTGCTTGGTACGCATCATGAGCTTCATGTATGCGCCCGCCCTCTTGAGGTAGCCCTGCTGGGAGTTGTCGGCGGAGTCGATGGTGTTCGTCCAATACAGATCCTTTTCCATCTCAAGGTACTGCATTGCATCGGTGACTTCGCCGGGGGTGCCGAGACGCCATGCGCCGGAACGGGGAGAGCCGTTGCTCATGTAGCCGGAGTTGACGTCCATGGGAATCATGTTGAGGAGTTCAAGACCCTTTTTGCCCTTGAACTCATAGTTGGTGTTGGCGACGTTGGCAGTATAGGAGTCCCTGCCATACATCGTGACAAGCGAATCGTGATACTTGTCGAGGAGGTTGATAAGTGCCATTTATTGGCTCCTTTCTCTTAACCGCCTCCGAATAAACCCTCCTTAAAGGGGTCGCGGCCGCCTGCGGAGCCTACGCTTCGGTAGCCTCCTGTGGATCTTTGGCGGTTTTCGATTTTCTTTTTTTCTTCAGCCGCTTTTGCCAGAGCCTCCGCTTTTTCCTTGCGGAGCGCGGACAGCTCGTGGCGTATCATTGCGTCGAGAGGGGTCATGCCCTGCTCGATCATATTTGCTACGTCTTCGGGCAGATTTTCGGGGTCGAAGTCGGGATACTCCCGCTTGACTTCCTCGAAGAGTTCGTCCATGTGCGCGGCTTCCGCTGCTTCAGCCGCCTTCGCCTCTTCGTCTGCCTTCTGTGCTTTGCGGGCTTCAAGGATCGCCTTGAGAGCCGCATCGGGGGTGTCGGGGAACTCCTCTCGGAGTGCGCTCATCTGACCCTCGTCGGACATTTGCCCCGCGTAATAGGCGACAAGGTCTTCAACCGGCATCCCGTTTTGTTCTGCGAGATATCCCATGACCTTCTCATAGTCGCCCGTCTTACCCGCATTGGCGCGAAGCTCGTCGCGCTCCTTCTTAACAGCGTCATAGTCCATAGCCTTTTGGATATCGGTTATGAGCTGTTCTCTTGTGCGGGTGACGGTCTGCTCCTGTCCCTTATACTTGATCGTGTACTCGGTGTCGCTCGGAGCGGCGGGGGCTTCTTCTGCCTCGGCCTCGTCTGTGCCGGGGTCTTCGTCGAACGCGGTTTCCTCGCCCATGAAGTCGCCGCTCTCGTCTACCTCTGTAGGTTCGGGCGACTCCACGACGTTGACGTCATCGCCAAGTCCATCGAGGAATGCGTCGTTGTTGGCGTTGCCGAGATTGGTCGTCTCGCCGCTGCCGTTCGTTTCGTCAAACATAAAAATCCTTTCTGCGGCATGGTCACCGCTGGTGGGATTGGTCGTCCCGCCTTGATTTTTTTATACGGGAAAGGCCGCCCGTCAGACGGTCGGCCTCAATCCTTCAATGTACTGTTTGCCCTTCTGGGCGGCGTTGTTCAGCTCTTCGGGGACGGTCTCCTCATCGGAGTACGCGGCGGCTTGTGCCTCCTGTGCCGCTTCTTGCGCGGCTCTCATCTCCTCAAGCAGCTTGGTCTTGTCGGGTAAATACTTGGGGTTGATACGCTCTACGCGCTGAATGGCGTTGAGTGCGCCCTGTGCGAAGAGATTGTCCATGGTCTTCTCGCTGATCGCCTCCGACCAATACGCGCCGGAGCCGACGTCCACACGGAGCCGCAGAGCCATGTCTCCGAGCTTGCTGAAATCCACAGCCATAGTCCCTTCGGGCGCGTCTCCCGCGTCCACCTCGGTGCCGATGGTATCGGCAGAATCGGTGACGGGCGAGAACAGCTTGTCGGGGAGTTGGGATGCCGCATTGACGGCGGCGTCCATGTCCATGCCCTCTGCGTCCTCGGCCTCATACTCCATACCCATATCGTTGTAGGTGCCGGTCTCGGGAGTCTGCATAGCCGCCATAGCCGCATCCTGCGCGGCGAGCTGCTCCTTGGTTTCGTCATCAAGCTCGATGTACCGAGTCCCCGCATTGACGCGGAGAAGGTCGAGTATAATGCGGATTATCTGCTCTTGGAAATGATAATACGACCGCTGAACGAGGTCGAGCGGGATCGTATTGGCTTCCTGCATGGCTATGAGAGCGGACGTGTTATCGCTCTTCATCTGCCCCAAAGCCGCGTCGTTCGCGCCCATAGCTTCGCGGGTGCCGTTTTTAAGTACCTCGATGGTCTCGGATACCTCTGCGGACGATCCCGCGCCGGGAAGCACCTGCGCGTATGCGCCTTCCACGTTGCCTGTAACGCCGACAGCCATGCCGAGCCTGTTGTCCCATCCCTTCGGGAAGCGCGTCTTATCATAGATGACCTTGGAAAAGCCCAAAGACATTATGATACGCACCTTCGCGGCGAGGAGCTTGTTGAGCGCGATCTGGTTGGGAATGCTCTGTGCGACCGCCGATATGCCGTGATATGAGCGGCGGCTCCTCTGCCATGAGAACCACGCTATCGGGTAGAGCTTGAGTTTGAGGTCGGTGTCCTCCTTGATGATGCACCGCTCCGTGCTGATGATATAGTGGATGGTATTGGTCTTGCTGTCCCGCCAATAGGTGAGCAGCTTGGTCACGAGCGTGTCCTCGCCGTCTATCTCGCCCAAGTTGGAATCGCCGGAGGGTTTGATTTGCGTCCTCGCCTCCTCACGATCCATGCCGTTTGCAACCGCCTCGTCGATAACGTCGTCAAGGTACTGCCGCATGACGATAACGATGTACGGCTGTTTCTGGGGGTCATGCTCGTTGGGGTTGCCGAAAATGCAGTTGGTGTTCTCCACGTCGTAGCAGACCACATCGCCCGTGGCGTATGCGTCCGTCAATTCCGTGTCCCAATCGAACATGAGACAGGCGTCGCCGTCTATGGCGGCGTTCCTCGCCTGTTCGCGGTTGACGGTCTGCGAGTCTATCTGCTCGCGGATGCGCTCGACCTCGGTGACAACAGCTTTGAGATACCGCTCGTCCGATTCGCTCGGCAGACAGGGCTTGAGGCTGATGGCTACGTCATCGGAAACGATGGTGGCGACCATGTAATTGACAGGTTGTGAGATGATATTAATCATCGGCTTGTCGATGTCGGGTGCGTCAACGCCCCCCCATTGCTTTCCCGCGTAGAAATTCTCGCAGACCTCTACGGAGCGGTAGAGATTGATGCGCTCGTTGTACGATACGCCCCTCGAATACCGTCCCCAAAGGGCTTCGGGAGTCAGATCCTGCTTGGTAAAGATCATCTGTCACCTCCAAGATTGAGGAGGTCGGGTATCTTGGCGTTCATGAGGTTTTCGTACTGCCTCTCGCGCTCCTTGGACGCCTCGTCCCTCTCGTCGCGTTTGACGCTCTGTGCGTCGATTTGAGCCGCTTCTTCGCGCAGGGTGCTGATGTACTCCTCCAGCTCGTTGCAACGGCGGTGGGCGGCGGTGGCGAGTTCTACGGCAGCCTCCGCGTGACGCCTCTGCCGCCTCGCGTTTCTGCCGACCTTCGCGCAGTATGCGACCGCGCCGCAGATGATAACGATAAGCATAAGCACCATGATGGCTGCTATGATAATGTACTCCATGTGTATCCTCCTGTTATGTGCCAAAATTGAAAAAGGAGCTCTCCTGCTCCTCGAACGTCGGTGGTGCGAACGGGCTGACGGGTTCGACGGGCAAAGGCTCCGTTGCAAGGGGCCTTCCGTCGAGCATATACCGCAGCGCGTCCGGCGCGTGGGTGATGTTGTGAGGTTCGATGGCTACGTCGTCCGGCTTCTTCTCATCGTGCTGAAGAAGCGGTAGACAATGTATCAGCTCGCGGCAGGTGCGGAAGATCCGCAGGCGCGGCTGTCCGTTCTCGCGGATCTTGAGCCACTCTGCCATGTTGTTCCATCCGGCTATGCGGGTGTTCGATACGACGGTCAGCGGAAGTCCGCACATTGCGAATGTCTCTGTGCGCGGTACGCCCGTCTCGCGGCTTCTGGCGGTCAAGTCCTTGGGGCCATAGGTGCAAAGCTCGCGCCCCGTAGAACGCTCCAGAATGCCCTTAACGGCGTCGCTTATGATAGTGTCGCTTATGCACCACTCGTTGTAAATATAGATGTTGCCCCCCTCATCCGAGGCTCCCCACAGACAGGCGAGACGGTCGAGACCGTAGTCTATCGCCCTAAAGCGGAGCCAATGGTCGGGGATGGGGAAGGGGTCTATAACGTGCTTGCGCTCGTCCCATGATGTAAAGAATTGCCCTGCAAACACATTCCAATCGCCGTCGAGATGCGCGCGCCGCAATTCGGGCGGAAGTGCCTCAAGCGTTCGGACATATTCGGGGTTGGCTTCGAGCAAAACCGTGTTGTCCCAAACCTTGGCGGGGATAAAGACGTAATCTTCGGGATGTTCGCCCTCGCGGTAGTCGCGGTCTATAAAAAGCCGCTTGACCCACGCGTGACCGACGTTGCCGGGGTTGCAGGTGTAATACATCCTCGGTGTGAAGTCCTTGCGGGTCGAGCGGTTACAAGTGGTAAGGAATTGCTGTTGAGCCTCGGTGAAGTGCGTCGCCTCTTCCATTGCAATTACGTCGTACTCCTGCCCTTGATACTGAAAGATGTCGCTTTCCGAGTCGCAATATCCGAGCTTCAAGCGCGATCCGTTCGGGAAGGTGAAGCTCTTGTCCGAATCTCTATAGGTTGCGATGCCGTGCAGCTCCTGCTGAAGCGGAAGGAGGTGGTTTTCCTTCAGCTCCGGCAAAGTGCGGCGCAGGAGGAGGAGACGGAGGTTTGGGTAGTACAGCGCAAGCATCGACAGCTTGCGCCGGATCGCCCATGATTTGCCCCCGCCTCGCGCTCCCCCGTATGCAATGTGTCGCGCCCTGGCACGGAAAAAGTCGAGCTGGCGGGGGTTGGGCTTGCCTACGTCATATACGACGCTCACCCCATGATATCACCCGCGCTTGAATCGACCTTAACGACTATCTCCTGCTTTTCGGCGGTGTCCTCGCCTATCTGTGCGAGCATCAGCTTCATAGCTTCCACAGCACCCGCCTTACCCTCGCACACAAGCTCCGACATCGAGTATGCCCATGCATCACCGTATGTCTTTATGCCGTCCCGCTGTTGATCCTTCGGGAGCGGCGTGTCGCGGAGCGCGAGAAAACGCTCACGCATGGTTTTGCGTTCAGCTTTTGCCTTCGCCCCAGCTTTGCCGCCTTTTGATTGAATGGCGCGGCGTTCTTCGGGGCTTCGCTCGTTCATCGGTATTAAATTGTTGTTCTTTCCTTTCGGCATACCGCGCCTCCTCTCTGAAAAATCTTTGTAACAGTAACGCAAAAACCGCCCTCTCGGACGGTTCTGCGGGAAAACTGAAATGATCACCGGGTCACTTGACCCACTACCATTATATCGCATAAAAACGGTTTTGGGCGGTTGACTTTGCCGCAAATAATATATTTTCTCGAAAATTTACCCGAAGACGCCCCGAAAGTCGAAAAATCCCTTATGCCGCCTCGGAAAAATAAATTTCAAAAAAGTGCTTGACATCTGGGGGCAGATGTGCTATCATACAGGTGTCGGGAGCGAAAAGCACCGAACATCAAAACAAACGGAGGACAAAACAATGACTACCGAATTTGAGAACCGCATTATCCGCGAGGGCATCGTTGATACTCGTAAGTATCGTTACGTTTGCAACGACTACGCCGACAGGCGTGAGATCAAGCGACTCCCCCTTGAAGATCTCGATACTACCGCTGCCATCGACGGCTGGGAGACCGTTAAGGTTATCCGTGCCGAGGAGGTCTAAAATGACGAAATACGCTATAATAGGCGGCACACCGTGCCTT
>CAMZAY010000073.1 GCA_947304365.1 uncultured Clostridia bacterium
CTTCATAAGCTCCGCGGGCTGTACTGCATTCCGGCGCCGTATATTATTGCGCCGAATTGCCTTGCAATCCACTGTGTATTGCGCTATAATATAAAATGAGAAGGAATCCAACCGCGCTGACCGACCATCCCGCTTATGCTGAAAGGAAGATTGACAATGAGCGAGCTGAATGACTCAAGGCTTTTTGCCGAAGGTATGCCCGGCGATATCGACGCTGTTGCGTTTGAACAGGATGTTTCCGATCTGCCGGAAAAAGTGGACAGATTCATTGCGGAAAAGGAGCTGCTCCGAAAGGACGAGTCCGTGCTGATCGGTCTGTCCGGCGGGGCGGATTCGGTCGCGCTGCTCGTTTTATTGAAGCAGCTCGCGCCGAGATACGGCTGGAAGCTTTACGCGGCGCATTTCAACCACGGGATACGCGGCGTCGGCGCGGAGGACGATCAGCTCTTCTGCCGGGATCTGTGCGACATGATGGGCGTCCCCTTTTATACCGAGACCGGCGACGTGCCCGCCTACGCCAGGGAGAACGGCATGTCGATCGAAACGGCGGGCAGGCTGCTCCGCTACGATTTCCTCGGCAGGATAAAGGAAAAGACCGGCTGTACGGCGATCGCCGTCGCCCATCACATGAACGACAATGCGGAGTCGATACTCCTGCACCTCGTCCGCGGCAGCGGTCTGAGGGGGCTTATCGGCATCAATCCGCGGCGCGACGACGTTATCAGGCCGCTCCTCTGCGTAATGAAGGACGAGATCGAGAAGTATCTCGAGCGGGAGGGCATCGCGTACCATACCGACGAGACGAACCTCATCGCCGACGGATCGAGGAACCGCATACGGCTCGACGTGATGCCGTATCTCATGAAGCATATAAACCCGGGCATAGTGCCGACGCTCTGCGGCATGTCCGAGCTGCTTTCCCAGGATGAGAACTATCTTGCGGAGGAAGCGCGCGAGGCGTACGACCGCGTCCGCCGTGAGGACGGGCTCCTTCGCGAGGAGCTTGACGCCATGCCGTACCCCATCAAGACGAGGGTCATCCGCATGGCGCTCGCGGACGCAGGCGCGGTAGTCGATATCGAGCGCGTGCACGTGGAGGCCGTGGCGGAGCTCCTTAAGGCAAGAACGGGGGCGAGGCTCATGCTCCCGCGGATAGAGGCGTGGACGAGCTACGACCTCATCAAATTCGGCAATCCCAAGCCCGGCGTGGAGTTTGAAACTCCGCTCAAGCCGGGGCTCATAGGGACTCCGCTCGGCGTGTTCCGCATTGAGCTGAGGAACGGGCGCGAGGGGTTCAGGAAGGACCCGAACGTCGGCTTCCTCGATTACGACAAGGTAAAGGCGCTCGGCGAGCCCGTCATAAGGACGCGGCAGGAGGGCGACCGCATACAGCCCGTCGGCGCGCCCGGCAGGCGCAAGCTCAAGGATTATCTTATCGACCGCAAGGTCGACAGGGAGAAGAGGGGCGAGATACCCCTTATCGCCTGCGGAGCGGACGTATTGTACCTTGCGGGCTACGCCTCGTCGGAGCTTGCAAAGGTGGATGACGATACAAAGACCATGCTGAGGGCGGAATTCCTCGGCAGGATCGAAAATATAGACTGAAAACAAGGAATACTATTAAGGGAGGTTCACCTTCATGATCAACAAAATGGGACTTGAGAACGACATCAAGGAAGTGCTTCTTTCCGAGGAGCAGATCCAGGCAAAGGTCAGGGAAATGGGCGAGAGGATCAGCAAGGATTACGCGGGCAAGAACCCGCTGCTCGTCTGCATACTGAGGGGCGCCGTGCCCTTCTTCGCCGACCTGTGCAAGCACATCACCGACTATATGGAGATGGACTTCATGGCCGTTTCCAGCTATGAGGACGGCATGACCTCCCACGGCATCGTCCGCATAAAGAAGGATATCGATAAATCCATCGAGGGGCGTCACGTCATCATCGTGGAGGATATCATGGATTCGGGCAACACGCTCAACCATCTCACAAGGCTCCTCGATACCAGGAACCCCGCATCTTTGAAGATCGCCTGCCTTCTCGATAAGCCGGAGCGCCGCACCTGCGAGATAACGCCCGATTACTGCGGCTTCCTCGTACCGGATGAGTTCGTCGTCGGATACGGTCTCGACTATGCGGACGCTTACCGCAATCTCCCCTATATCGGCATCCTGAAGCCGGAGGTGTACTCCGATGTTAAATAAGCTTCGCGTACTCCTGACCGGCGGCTGCGGCTATATCGGCTCGCACACCGCTGTCGAACTCATGCGCGCCGGCAGCGAGGTGGTCATTGCCGATAACCTCGTCAATTCCAGCGCGAGCGTCCTCCCCAGGATAGAGGAGCTCGGCGGGAAGCGCGTCTCGTTCTATAATATCGACGTCTGCGATCCCGAAGCGCTCGACGCCCTTTTCGAGAGGGAGCATATCGACGCCGTGATCCATTTCGCGGGATTGAAGTGCGTGCCCGAGTCGGTCTCGAAGGCGCTCCTCTATTACAGGAACAACCTCGATTCCACGATGAACCTTCTTGAAAGGATGAACGCGCACGGGGTCAGGTACATTGTGTTCAGCTCGTCCGCCACCGTTTACGGCGAATCGAACGTGCCCCCCCTCCGCGAGGATATGCCTACCGGCGCCTGCACCAATCCCTACGGCATGACGAAGCATATGTCGGAGATCATCATCAGGGACGCCGCCCGCGCGGAAGGAAAACTCGGCGCTGTGCTCTTAAGGTATTTCAACCCCATCGGCGCGGACGAGTCCGGCAGGATAGGCGAGGATCCCCAGGGCATCCCGAACAACCTGCTGCCGTACGTCGCACAGTTCGCCACCGGCAGGCGCGAAAAGCTCTTCGTTAACGGCAACGACTATCCCACGCCCGACGGGACCTGCATAAGGGACTATATCCACGTGATGGATCTTGCCATAGCGCACGTAAAGGCGCTCGATTACATCGTCGGCAGGACCGGGTGCGAGGTGTTCAATATCGGCACGGGCAACGGTTACAGCGTGCTTGAGGTCATCGCCGCCTTCTCGAAGGCCTGCGGCAAGGATCTTAAGTACGAGTTCGCACCGAGAAGGGCGGGGGATATCCCTGTCATGTACGCGGACTCCTCAAAGGCTGAAAGGCTGCTCGGCTGGAAGGCGGAGAGGGACATAAACAAAATGTGCGAGGATACCTGGCGCTGGCAGTCGAATAACCCCATGGGTTACGAAAAATAAGGCGGGGGAGACTCCCTCGCTTCGGAGGAATGAATGGAGAAGACGGAGCAAAAGAAAAAAGGTCTGTCGACGGCTAAAAAGATCATCGTTGCGGTGCTCGCTCTGCTGATACTGCTCATAGTGGGCTTCGGCGCGTTCACGCTCATTAAGCTGTACGGCATGAGCAGAAACGCCGCCAAGATCGTCGCAAAGCCGACTTTCGATCCCAACGATACTCCCGATCCCGGCGTTGAGCTCATCACCGGCGATCCCGGGAAGTGGGACGTCGACGTCGACGATCCGATCGATCCCAACCTTATCTATGACGAGGGGATCTATCAGCAGGACCCGATCGATCCCAACGTTATAAACATACTGATAATGGGCGAGGACAGGCGCTCCACTGCCGAGACCGGGCGTTCCGATATGATGCTCGTATTCTCTTATAATATGAAGACGAATACGATAAAGGCCATCTCCATACTGCGCGATACCTGGGTCTATATCCCGGAGCGCACCACCTGGAACAGGATCAACGCCGCGTACCGCTTCGGCGGCATAGGTCTTGCGGTCAACACGATAAACCTCAACTTCGGGCTCGATATCCAGAAGTACATGATAACCGATTTCGATAACCTGATCGGCATAGTCGATACTCTGGGCGGGCTCGACGTACCGCTCACGGACGAGGAGATCGAGTTTTATAACGAGCGCGGGTCTGCGTCCAACCCCATCCGCAGGAAGAGCGACGGCTTCTGCCACCTTAACGGGCGTCAGGTGCTCGATCACTGCCGCAACCGTACGCTCGGCAACGGAGACTGGTCGCGAACGGAGCGCCAAAGGTCCGTTATGAACGCCCTGTACGTCCGCGCAAAGCAGGAGAAGGACGTCGCCTCCCTCACCACGCTCATGTATAAGCTGATGGGCTACGTCGAAACGAATATGTCCCCGTACGAGATGATCTCGCTCGGCACCAAGATCGTATTCGGCACGGGCGGAACCGCCCCCATCAAGGCGACCATCCCCTGTACGGGCTCGTGGTCTTACGCGATGGAGCATGGCATGGCGGTCATTCATATAGACCTTGATAAAAACAGGGAATGGCTTAAGGATTTCCTGTACGGAGCAATGTAAAATGGAAGCTGTTGAGATAAAAACGCCCTTCGGCAGAGCGACAAGGAAAAAGGCGCTCTTTATAGTGAATCCCAAATCGGGCAACACAAGGGCGCTCAGCGTTATCGCCCCCGTGATAGAGGCGCTCACCAACGCCGGATATGAAACGACCGCGCTGACCACCGTCTGCCGCGGCGACGCGACAAGGATCGCCTCCGAATACGGCGCCGATGCGGAGCTGCTCGTTTTCAGCGGCGGCGACGGCACGATGAACGAGATAATAAGGGGCGTCATGACGCTCGAAAAAAAGGACCGCCCTGTGATCGGCTATATCCCCATGGGCTCCACCAACGACTTTTCGCTCGCCCTCGGCCTGCCGAAAAGGCTCGATCAGCTCATAGAGACCGCCATAATGGGGGAGCCCTCCGATATCGACGTCGGCTGCTTCAACGGCAGGCACTACGCGTACCTCGCCTCGTTCGGCGCGTTCACCGATATCAGCTACTCCACCCCGCAGGAGGCGAAGAACGCCCTCGGCTT
This sequence comes from uncultured Clostridia bacterium, assembly GCA_947304365.1. Taxonomy (GTDB): domain Bacteria; phylum Bacillota; class Clostridia; order Christensenellales; family CAG-138; genus UBA3857. The sequence goes on from CAMZAY010000073.1 coordinate 4,854, forward strand.
TCTCGCTTATCTCGGCAGCGGCATGAACTCGATCGCCAACATCTGCCCCAATCATACCAACGTGATGATCAACGGGGAGATGATCACCGGCGATTACGCGTTCGCCTCGGTCAGCAACACGCCCTCCGTGGTGGGCGTCATCAATTATACCAAGACCGGCGCAGTCGACCTTAACGACGGCCTTTTCGAGGTCATGCTGATCGATTACCCCGATACCGCGATAGAGCTCGGCAAGATCGCAAGGGGCCTTTCCACCGGCGATTTCAATAACGAGTACATGCACAGATACGTCTGCAGGGACGTCCGCTTCATACTCGACGAGCCCGTCGATTGGATGCTCGACGGCGAAAGGGTCGACGCGGGCCATGAGGTGTTTATCGAAAACATCCATTCCGCGGTCAAGATAATGCTGCCAAGACCGGAAACGCTCAAAAAGAACGCCTTCAGCCTGTTTGAATGACAATGAAAAAAGAACCGAAAAAACCCAAGCCGGACCTTCGCGTCCGGCTTTGAATACCGCCGGCGCGCCGAGAAAGAGGAACCCAGCGTACACCATAACGCAGGGCGCCATGATCGCCGCGCTGTACGTCGTGCTCACGATGCTCTCCTGCGTGCTCGGGCTGACCGACCTTGCCGTGCAGTTCCGCTTTTAGGAGGCGCTCTCGGTGCTGCCCTTCTTCACATTTGCGGCGGTCCCGGGGCTCGGCATAGGCTGCCTCCTGACCAACATACTTTTGCAGAGCGCCCCTTGGGATATCGGTTTGGGCTCGTTTGCCACGTTTATCGGCGCTTTGGCGTCCTATTTGATCTCAAAAGCCCTCAAAAGGGCGGGGAAGAGGAAACTCGCCATTTGGCTCGCTCCCATCCCGAACATCATCGCGAACACGCTGATACTCCCGCCGATCATCAAATGGGTGTACGGCGACGCGGCGAGCCTTATCCTCATCGCCGTGCTGGTATTTGCGGGCGAGCTCGTTTCCTCCGGCGTCGGGATACCGCTCGCATTCGCTCTCGACAGGCGCGCAAGGCGCATACTCGAGCAATAAATATATTTTAATTACGTCTCCAAACCAATGCACGCGCAGCGAAACACACGGCCGCGCGTGCATTTGAAAATATATTTGGAAAATATCAAAAAACCTATTGCAATTCAAAGAAAAGCGTGTATAATATGTAACGTTGCGCAATGTGCGGCTTTTGATGCCAACCGCTTGAGCCGGGGCCTGTGTGCCGGC
>CAMZAY010000074.1 GCA_947304365.1 uncultured Clostridia bacterium
CGATATTTATGGTCTCCATATCGCGGATGGGATCGACGGAGCCGTCCACGTGGACTATGTTGTCGTCCTCGAAACAGCGGACGACGTGCACCACGGCGTCTACCTCCCTTATATGGGAAAGGAACTTGTTGCCGAGCCCCTCGCCCCTGTGCGCGTCCCGCACGAGCCCCGCGATATCCACGAACTCTATCGTGGCGGGGGTGTACTTCTGCGGGTCGTACATCTTTGCCAGCACGTCGAGCCTTTCATCCGGCACGGCTACGACGCCCACGTTCGGCTCGATAGTGCAGAAGGGGTAGTTCGCCGCCTGCGCGCCCGCCTGTGTGATCGCGTTGAAAAGAGTGGATTTGCCCACGTTGGGAAGACCGATAACGCCTAATTTCATATTCCGCCTCCGAAAAGATGCATATTTTTACATATACATTTTAACCCCGCCCCGCCTTTTTTGCAAGCTGTTTTTGCCCAGCTGCGTATTGATTGAGCCGCAGATCTATGGTAAAATCAAATATATGAAGAAGCATCTGCGTTACTTTTTGATAGCCATTCTCTGCGGCGTCGCCGCGGGGCTTGTTTACTTCGGCTTCGCAAAGCTCAAGGGATTTGTGAAGCGCTCCGGTCCGCTGACCGAAAGCGAGGTCGCATCCGTGCTCGGCAAGAACGAATACCCCTCCGAAACGGAGCGCATCGCCGTGACAAAGGCGGTCTCGCTCCTCGGCAGAGTGCATTATTTCTGGGGCGGTAAATACAACAAGCCCGGCGAATGCCCCGAATGGGGCGAGCTGCGCACCGTTACGAGCGACGGCAACTCCTCCTCCGGCAGCGAGAGACCGTTCGGGCTCGACTGCTCCGGCTTCGTCACATGGGCATACGTGCAGGCGGGCGTGTCCCCCGCCGATATAGGCGAGGGCACGTGGAACCAATGGATGCTCTCACGCGGGATAGACAAGTCCGAGCTGCGTCCCGGCGACCTGGGCTTTACGAACAAATACCCCGGCTCCAGCGGCAACCATATCGGCGTCTGCATTGGCTACTATAAGGACAAGCCCGTTTTCATACATTGCTCCAGCGCTTACGATACCGTCGTCGTCACCTATTCGGACGGCGTTTTCAACTATTTCAGGCGTCCCTTCGAGGGCGAACAGGATGGGTAACAGTATGGCATGCACGCTCGAATTCATATTGGGAAGGGCCGGCGCCGGCAAGACGCAGGCGCTTTTTGAGCGCATAAAAGCGGTGAAGGAGGCCGGGACGGCCACCGAATGCATCGTGATCGTGCCCGAGCAGGCTACGTTCGAGACCGAAGCCCGCCTTTCCGACGTGCTCGGCGGAGGTCTTTTCGGCGTTACCGTCACCTCATGGAAGCCCCTTGCAAGGCGCGTGCTCGACCTTATCGGCGAGAAGCGCGCGTTCCTTTCCGCGCAGGGGCGGCTGATGCTGATACGCCGCTGCACGGACGCCTGCCAAAAAGATCTCACGATATTCCGCCGCTCGAGCGAGCGCCGCGGCTTCCCCGCCGAATGCGACTCCCTTATTGCGCGGTTCAAAAGATGCTCCATGAGCGCCGAAGACGTTTCCGCCGCCGCGGACCGTATAGGCGCAGGCAGTCCCCTTCACGACAAGCTGAAGGATATCGCGCTCATCTATTCCGACCTTGAAGAGCGCTGCCGCGGCCGCTATATCGATTCGGAGGACATGATCCGTGAGATGATCACCCGCATGTCCGAGTCGTTCATAAAGGGCGCTTACGTGTTCATCGACGGCGGCGACACCATGCACGAGCATTCGTATCCAGCCTTCCGCGCGATGCTCTCGCACGCCGCGGGCGTCACCGCCGCACTGACCGTGGGCGAGGGCGCGATATTCCGTCCGGAGATAAACGCATTCGAGCGGCTGAAGACCATTGCGGACGAGGAGGGCGTCCCCTATTTAGTGACGAGGCTTAACGGGAGCATGCTTTCCGCATCCCCCGCGATAAGGCATATGGAGAGGGAGCTTTTCAGCTTCCCTTCCGCCGAATTCGAGGGCGAGCCGGAGGGGCTTTCGATAGCGTTCTATTCAAACCGCACCGATGAGACCGCCGCCGCCGCGGAAAAGATACGCGCCGCGGCGATGAACGGCATGCGCTATCGCGACATGGCGGTGATCGTGAGCGACCTTAAGGGCTATGCGCCGGTCATCGCGCGCATATTCGGCGCATACGGGATACCGTATTTTACCGACGCGGGCGCGAGCCTTGCCTCGCACCCCGCCGCGCTTCTGATACTTTCCGCCCTGCGCGCCGCCGAGCGCGGGTTCGACGCGGCAAGCGTGCTTTCCGCGGTCAAATCGGGCTTTATGGACGTCTCCCCCGAGGAGGCGGAGATATTTGAAAATTACCTGCTTTCAAAGGGCTTTTTCGGAAGCCGCCTGACCGAGGCCTTTACCGACGACGGCGCGCCGGAGGATATCCGCCGCCGCGTTATGGAGCCGCTGATCCGCTTTAAGGAAGCGCTGAAAAGCCTAAGCTGTGAGGACCGCACCCGCGCGATCCACTCCCTCCTGGTCGATCTTGACCTGTATAAAAAGCAGAGCGACCTTTGCGCGCGCCTGCACGAGGAGGGGCGCCTGCGCGAGGAGGATGAGAACGCGCAGGTGATAAACACCGTGCTCGAGGTGCTCGATCAGCTTTACGTAATAATGGGCGGCGAGAACATCGGCCTCAAGCGGTACATCTCCGTCGTCAAGGAGGGCTTTGCCGCGCATGAGATAAACGTGATACCGTCGACGCTCGATCAGGTGCTCGTCGGCTCCGTCGAAAGGACCCGCTCGAAGGAAGTGCGCCTGCTCATAGTCCTCGGCATGAACGAGGGGCTTTTCCCCCGCACGCGCACGGACGACGGCGTTATCGACGACGCGGATCTCAAAAAGCTGGACGAGCTTGGGTATGAGCTTTGGCAGAACACCAAAAGCCTTTCCGACGGCGATTCGTTCGCCGTCTACTCCGCGCTTTCGAAGGCGAAGGAGGAGATCGCCTTCTCCTATCCCACGAGCATTGCGGGCGCGGGCGCTATGGATTCCCCCGCGCTGCCCTGCCGGCTCATAGGCAGTCTTAAGGCCGTTTTCCCGCTCATTCCCGAAACGGACGGCTCGCTCCTTCCCCCGCCCCTCGGCAACGAGGAGCTGGCGTACCTTTCGCTTGGCAGGCGCATGCGGCGCATGATCGATACCGGCGCGGCCGACGGCGAGGCGCAGCTCCTTGCGGCGCATTATTCCGTGGATCCGCGCTACCGCGGCGCTTTCAAGCGCATGACGGACGAGATGTTCGGCTTTAAGGCCGTGCGCCCGCTCGGCAAGGAGCTTGCGGGCAGGCTTTACGGCAGGAGCCTTTACGGTTCCGCCTCAAGGCTCGAGGCGTTCAACGGCTGTCCCTTCCGTCATTTCATACAGTACGGGCTTAAAGCCGCCGAGCGTAAGGAGCGCAGGCAGAAGAATACAGAGCTCGGCTCGTTCTATCACGAGGTGCTTGACGCGTATGTGAAATACGTCGCCGAAAACGGGCTCGACTGGCGCACGATAGACGACGAAAAGACCTTCGCGATACTCCGCGAGATAGTCCCGCCCATAATGAATTCCGAAAAAGGGTATCTTTTGATGGACACCGCAAGGCAGCGCGCGCGCCTGCCCGGCGTGATAGAGACCGTGCAGTACACCTGCTGCGCCGTGACGAGGCATATCGCGCGCGGCTCGTTCCGCCCCGCGGGCTCGGAGGTCAGCTTCGGCAAGCCTGATTCCGTGTTCCCGCCGCTTCGCATAAACGCCGGCGACGCGGCCTTCTTCATAAGCGGTATCGTCGACCGCCTTGATTCCACCCCCGACGGTATGGACCGGATAATCGACTACAAGTCGGGCGGCAAGGATTTCTCCTTTGCGGAGCTCAACGCCGGTCTCCAGCTGCAGCTGCCGCTGTACGCCGCCGCGGTAGGCGCGGCGGACACGGTGGGCATGTACTATATGCCCATCACGGACGTGCCGCCGTCCTCCGGCGAGGAGGGCGAAGCCGTAAAGGAGCTGAGCGAAAAGCTGCTCGACAAGTTCCGCCTGAGCGGGCTCTCGCTCAAGGACGTTTCCGTGCTCAAGGCCACGGAGGATTTCGACGGGGCTTCCTCCGTTCTTAAGGTCAAATTCGACGCGAAGGGCGAGGCGGTCGGCTCCGGGCTCGTGGACGAAAAGGAGCTTGGCGAGGTGATATCCTTCGCTAAGCGCATGGCCGGCCGCACGCTCGAAAGGATATTCGAGGGCGACGCGGCGATCTCCCCCGCGAGGCTTGTCTATAACGGGAAAACGGCCTGCCGCATATGCCCCTATGGGGATATCTGCCGATTCGATCCGGATCTTTCCGAAGGCGGCTTCCGCGATATAAACAAGATGAACGCCGATATGTATTTCCGGCGCGGGGAATGAACATAAAATCAAAACGGAGGAGCTTTTGCTCCTCCGTTTTTTTGTAAGAGAGATCGATCAATGCCGGCGCGAGCGCTTACGGCAAAGCCGTAATTCGCTTACGCCCGCGCGGCTGCGAGGCACCTTATGAGCGCCTCTGCGCCCTCTTCGGGGGGCGCGGGAACATAGACCGCGTAGAATCGGATAAGAAAGTAGACAGCGACAGCCATGAACGCGAGCCCGGCGAACAGGATGAACGAATAGCCCGTGACCTTCTTTTCCATCTTCTGTTTCCTGTACTCACGGTAGGGCACGTATTTCTGTTGCAGGAACGGCAGGAACATATCCTTAAGTCCCCTCAAGCCGTACGTAAGCCCCGTGAAAAGCCCGGTATTGTAAATGGCGATCAGCGCCGCTCCCAACGAGAGCAGCACGCCGGGGACCGTAAAAGCGTCGCACAGTATGCGATACTTTTCCGCCCTGTCCGCCGTCGTTTTGAACCCGTAGTTGTTCGCGATGAATACCGCGAGCGAACCGCCGATGATCAAGCAGACGGCAGTGCCGATAAGATACCTTATGAGCTTGGCTTTACGCTCTTTCAAAGACCGAATTCCTCTTTATATTTCTGGGCTTCCTCATCGTTGCAGAGCACGAAGTGGCCCGGTATCAGCTCGCGGAGCGTAGGCTCCTGCTTGCTGTAATCATGCGCGGAAAGGGGATTGTAGATGATCCTCTTGCGGCGCTTCTCGGCGTGGGGATCGGGAAGAGGTATGGCGGAGAGCAGCGACCTCGTATACGGGTGCACCGGGTGAGCGAAGAGCTCATCCGTTTCCGCCAGCTCGACCATCTTGCCGAAGTACATGACGCCGATGCGGTTGGAGAAGTATTTGACGACCGACAGATCGTGAGCGATGAACAGTATCGTAAGACCCAGCTTCTCGCGCAGCTCGTTAAGAAGGTTGATGACCTGCGCCTGGATGGAAACGTCCAACGCGGAGACGGGCTCGTCTGCGATGAGCAGATCGGGCTGCATAACTACCGCGCGCGCGATACCGATACGCTGACGCTGACCGCCGGAGAACTCATGCGGGTAGCGGCCCGCATGCTCGCGGACGAGGCCGACCAGCTCAAGCATCTCATAGACTTTCTCGTCGATGTACTTCTGATCCTTTATGCCGTTTATGACAAGACCTTCGGAAATGATCTCGCGGACGGTCATACGGGGGTCAAGAGAGGCGATAGGATCCTGGAAGATCATCTGGATCTTGGTGATCAGCTTGGTCTTCTTGGCAACGCTGAGCGCCTGCTTGTACTGCTTCTTGAGAGCGTCCTTTTCCTCGGGCTTTGCGGAAGCGAGCTTTGCCTCATACTCCTTAGCGGTCTCATCGACGAGCTTCTTGGCATACATCTTGTCGGAATGCTTGTGGTCGAACTTCGCGTCGGCGATATTCTTGCGCTGATCGTTTACGAAGTTGGAAAGCTCCTTCCTGATCTTAAGGATCTCCTGATCGTTGTTCGCCTTGTTGGCGGGCTGCTCCTTGCTGTCAAGCTCGAGCTTTTTGATGCTCTCGCGGGCTTCCTTGCGCTTCTCCTTTATGGCGTTCTTATAGCCGGTGATGCCGGCGCAGATACGCTGACCCTTGAAGTAGATGGAACCGGAGGTGATATT
>CAMZAY010000075.1 GCA_947304365.1 uncultured Clostridia bacterium
CACGCGGGCGCGGGCGGCACCGAGGCGCAGGATTGGGTCAGCATGCTCTACCGCATGTACGTCCGCTACTGCGAGCGCATGGGCTACACCGTTAAGGAGCTCGACCTTCTTGACGGCGAAGAAGCCGGCATCAAGTCCGTCACCTTCGAGGTGCAGGGCGAGAACGCCTACGGCTACCTGAAGGCGGAAAAGGGCGTGCACAGGCTCGTTCGCATCAGCCCCTTCGATTCCTCCGGAAGAAGGCACACCTCCTTCGCTTCTCTCGACGTCACCCCGATACTTACCGAGGACGACAATTCCATCGAGATCAAGCCCGAGGATATCCGCATAGATACCTACCGTTCGGGCGGCGCAGGCGGACAGAACGTCAACAAGGTCTCCTCCGCCATCCGCATAACGCATTTTGCGACGGGCATAGTGGTGCAGTGCCAGAACGAAAGGAGCCAGCTCCAGAACAAGGAAGTGGCCATGCGCATATTGAAGGGTAAGCTGCTCGAGATAAAGGAGCGCGAGCGCATGGAGAAGATGGCGGACATTAAGGGCGAGCTCAAGAAGATCGAATGGGGCAGTCAGATCCGCTCCTACGTATTCCAGCCCTACACGATGGTCAAGGACCACCGCACCGGCTGCGAGACCGGCAATATCCAGGCGGTCATGGACGGCGAGATCGACGAGTTCATTCATCAGTATCTGATAAAGATGTGATTTCAAAACGGCATGGGGAGATCCCATGCCTTTATTGCTTGTCATTACGCGTATATAGGAGCGACCTGTTATGAAAAAGGCAAAGCTTACGCTCGTTTTCTGCCTCGTATTGCTGTTTGTGCTCTCCCCCGCCGCGGCGCTTTCCGAAAAGCGCGTCGGGACGGCGGAGACCGTTTCGTATGCGCTAAATCCGAGCGTGTCGGAAGGGGTGAGCATTTCCGCGGCGGACGAGGGCTCCATGGAGATACTTGCGCATGAAGAGGGAGACACGCTCGTTTTCGACGAGACGAAGACGCTTTCCTTCACCGCGGAATACGGCGCGGGCTGGCTCATCTGCGACAGGTATTCGCATTTCTTCCCGAACGACGGCCGCGCTTCGAGGACGAACGTCGGCCCCGGCGTTTACGTTTACTCCTTCAGCGCGGACGAGGGCGGGAGCGTCCCGCTTTCCGATTGGGATTCCGTTTCGATAAACGCCTCGGCGGGAGCGCTGCCCAAGCTGTACATAGACGCCGAGGTCCCCTTTGACGAGATAGGCAAGGAGGCGTGGGTTAATGCGAATTACACGCTCACCCTCGGTACCAAGGAATTCGAAAGCGGCGGGTTCGAGGGCTCCGGCAAGGTCAAGGGCAGGGGCAATTCCTCCTGGACGTATCCCAAAAAGCCGTACTCCATTAAGCTCGATTCAAAGGCTTCGCTGCTCGATATCCCGAAGACCAAGAAATACGCGATCATACCGAGCTATTACGACGGCTCGCTGATGCGCAATTACATAACGTTCAAGACGTTTCAGGATCTTGAGGGCATAGGCTACGTGCCCAAGTGCGAATTCGTCGACGTGTATCTAAACGGCGAGTACAACGGCATTTACATACTCTGCGAGCGCATCGGGATCGAAAAAAGCAAGATCGATATAGAGGAAGCGACCGCGGAGGATCTGACCGGCGGCTACCTCATCGAAAAGGATATCAACGGCAAGGTGGATTTTGACAGCGATCTGTGGTTCAAATGCCCCTACTGGGCGAATTCGGCAAAGGATTATTTCGTGCTGAAATCCCCCGAGCCCGAGGATGAGGAGCTCACGGACGCCATGCTCGATTATCTGGAGGACTACATGCAGCGCATCCACGACTGCATAATAGGCGAAAACGGCGAGGATTATCTCGATTACGTCGACACCTCCTCATGGATCGATTTCATAATCGTGCAGGAGGTAACGAAGAATATCGACGGCAATATGAAGACGAGCTGCTATATGTACAAGGAGAGCGGCGACGATCACCTTTACATGACTGCGCCGTGGGATTTCGACCTGGCTTACGGGCGCGTTCCGTGGAACAACCAGGCACCCGGTCACAACGACGTGGACGACTGCCCCGACGCGAACACGGCGGACGGCTTCATGTGCGTGAACAGCTCCAACCCGTGGATGGATAAGCTCTATGACACGAAGCCCGAATTCAGGCAGGCGCTTAAGGAGCGCTACACCCGATACCGCTCCGCGCTTATCGAGGATATGTTCCGCATGATCGACGAGCAGGCGGCCTACCTTTACTCCGTGCAGGCGCCGAACAATCAGCTTTGGGGGATGTCGTTCACGGGCGGCGTTGCGAGCCTGAAAAGCTGGCTGACCGCAAGGATAGAATGGCTGGACGGCGAATGGCTGATCGGGGACGAGGACTATATGAAGGGCGACGTCAACATGGACGGCGCGGTGGACGCGGCGGACGCGCTGCTTGGCTTGCGCGCATCTATGGGCATGACCGAGCTTTCGGCGGAAGCGTACGAGCTGGCGGACGTCGATTCGGACGGGGAGGTCACCGCAGCGGACGCGCTGCTTATACTGAGGTATTCGCTGGGAATAATACCGGCGCTTGAATAAAACGAAAACGGCCGCCGTTCAACAGAACGGCGGCCGTTTTATTATTTCATGTTACTCCGATATTTTCGCTTCATCCGCGACGTCCTGAAGTATAGCGCTGCGCTCCGCCTCCGTCAAAAGATGGGGGGCTTCCGCATCCTGTGTCTTTTCGGCGGCTTCCCTGATCTGCTCCTCGCGAAGGAGGCGCATGAAGCCCGCCGTTATAATGGCGGACGGGAGCGCGATTATCGCGATGCCGAACATGGACGAGATCATGGTCACGGCGCGTCCGATGCTCGTGACCGGCGTGATATCGCCGTAGCCCATAGTGGTGAGCGACACCGTCGCCCAATAGACCGCGTCGAGGAAGGTGTTGAAAAGATCCGGCTCCACGTTGAAGATGACGAGCGCGGAGACCACTATATAGCCCACCGCGAGCACGCCGACGGTAATGAGCGGCTTCTTTTCAAGCTCGAAGACCTCCTTTATCATGCTGATGCTTCTCGAATAGCGCACCGCCTTGAAAACGCGGAACACGCGCAGCGTCCTCAAAAGCCTGAATACCTTGAGCACGCGGAACGCCCCGCCGAGCGCGGAGATCGAGGGCAGTATGCACAACAGGTCTATGAGCGCCATGGGCGTGAACGGATAGATGAAAAACGACAGCGCGCCTTTTTTGAGCTTGAGATCGGCGGTAAGGAGCCTTAAAAGGTAGTCGATCACGAATATGACCGCGGCGATCTTTTCGATGATCACGAAGGCGCGGTACTCCGTTTTGAACGCGAGCGGAACGAGGCTCGCCACGATCACGATCATCATGAGGATATCGTAAACGTTAGAGAGCCGGTCGTCCTCCTTGGCGGTCTCTATTATTTCAAAAAGCCGTTTGCGCATCATTTGCTCCTTTTCGGCAGATCGGCGGCGATCGCTTTAACAAGCTCCTCGGTGAACTCCTTGTCGTCGATATCCGCGAGGAGCATTGGCTTTGCGCCGTCATACGGGATCTCGCGGGCAAGAGAGCGGCCAGCGGCGAGGCGCAGCGCCGTCTTGGTCGGCTTAAGCAGGAACCGGTCGTCATACACTCCGCCGACGAGCTTTCCCCCGTAATAGATCAGGTATTCGCCCATCATGGGGCGGTACGAGATATCCTCGAGCCCGGAGAGCCGCTCGAGTACGAAATCGAGATAATCCTTTCGTGAAGCCATTTACGTTTTCCTCAGCACATGCCAGATATCGTTCCCGGTAAAGCCGCATTTTCTGTACAGCTTTTCGGGTCGATCGGGACCGTCCGCCCGACCCGATACCGTCGCGAATCCGGCCCTTCCCTTAAGTCTTGAAAGGAGGGTCCTCACCGTGAACTCGCCCGCGCCCATCCTGCGAAATTCGGGCAAGGTCTGTATCCATTCGAGCGAGCCCTCCCCCGCCTCCCGGTCAAGCTCCGCAATGCCGCACGCGGCGGGACGTCCGGACTCCGTTTCGCACACGATCGCCCAGAGCTCCGGATCGAACACGGCTGATGAGCGCAGCTTGTGAAGCCCATTCTCCGCAATGCCGATATCGGAGTACGAGCGGCGTATCATATCGGCTATGAGAGGGATATCCCCTTCATCCGCCGTTCTTGCGAAAAACCGTGCGGAAACGGGCGTTTCGGCCCCTTCGAGGCGATGGATCAGCCTGAAATACCTTTCGTCCGAAAAGCCGGGATATGCGCCCGGGCGGAAGTCCCTTTCGTGCACGACGCGCATCCCTTCGGGAAGCGACGTGCTTTTCGCCTTGTAATAGGGTATCGAGAGCGTGCCGCAGGGGTCTTTTATGTATTCCGCGAGCAATATCATTTGCGAAAATAAACCATCGGGAAGGCGTGCGCCTTCCCGAAAAACAGCCTTTAGGCCCTGAGTTCCGCGCCCAGGCGGAATTTGAGGCTCTTGAGTATCGCGTTGACCGCCTGACCGATCTCCTCGTCGGTCAAGGTATGATCGTCCGCGCGGAGCTGGAACGTGAACGCCATGCTCTTCTTGCCCTCGGGTATGCCCTTGTCGCCGGGCTCCTTGGGACGGTACACGTCGAACAGCCTTACGTTCTCTACCTTTACCCTTGCCTTAGCCTGAGCGATGACGTCGATCACCTGCTGCGCCTCCATACCCTCGTCGACGATCAGCGCAAGGTCGCGCTGCACGGCGGGATGCTTGGGCAGGGGCTTATACTTTTTGACGCGCACGATATGGCTGCGGAGCGTCTTGAAATCGAGCTCCGCGATATAGGCGTTTGCGGAGACGCCGAACGCGCGCCTTACCCTGGGATGCACCGCGCCGATCTCGCCGAGCTTTTCCCCGCCGGCGGAAATGACCGCCTTCTGCGTGGGATGGAGATACTCGGAGCCGCCCTTTTCAAAGCGGACGTCCTCTATGCCGAGCTTCTCGAACAATGCCTCGAGAGTGCCCTTAAGGGTGAAGAAATCCTCCTCCTGACCGAAATGGAGCACGCCGAGGAGCTTCCTCTCCTCCGGCAGATCGCCGTTGTCGAAATGAACGTTGCCCACCTCGAAGAAGCGGCCGAAGCCGGTCTTCCTGTTAAGGTTGAGCGCCGCCGCGCGCAGCAGGCCGCCCGCAAGCTCCGTCCTCATGAGGGACTGATCCTCGCCGAAGGGGTTGAGGAGCTTAACAGTCTTCCTGCGCTCGTCGCCCTCGGGGATCATGAGATCCTCTATCTCCTTGGGGGAGATGAAGTTGTAATTGTAAAGCTCGAGGCAGCCGAGCGCCGCCATGGTGTCCTTGATAACGTCCTCATCCCTGAACGACTGGCCGACGCGTCCGCGGAAGGTATCGCCGCGCATGAGGGTGGGCGCGATGTTGGTATAGCCGTAAAGCCTGCCGACCTCCTCCGCGATATCCCAATCGGTCTCCACGCCGTCCTCAATATCGGTGCGGAAATGCGGCACGCGCACCTTGAGCGCGTCGCAGACGGGCTCCGTGGGGATGTTGATGGACTCGAGAAGCTCCGCCATCCTCTCCGCCGAAAGGTCGGTGTTAAGTATCTCGTTGATATGCGAGACGGAGGCGGTGACTTCCTTTTCGTTAAGATCCGCGGCGCAGACGTCTATCATGCCGCCCATGACGCGGCCCGCGTTGAGCTCAACGACGAGCTCTATCGCGCGGTCGAGCGCGAGCTTGGCGTTGACGGGCTCTACGCCCTTTATGAACCTGGCGGCGGAATCGGTGACGTGATGGAGCTTCCTTGCCGTGGAGCGGATGTTTTCGGGGCGGAACACGGCGCTCTCGAAGAGGGTCGCCTTGGTGTTCTCGGTGATCTCGCTGTTCAGGCCGCCCATTACGCCCGCCACGCCGACGCCCTTCGTGGGATCGGCGATGAGCAGCATATCGGCGCTCATTACGCGCTCCTTGCCGTCGAGGGTGTAGACGATCTCGCCCTCGTTCGCGTTCCTGACGACGATATGGCTGTCGGCAACGCAGGCAAGGTCGAACGCGTGCATGGGATGACCGTACTCGACGAGCACGAGGT
>CAMZAY010000076.1 GCA_947304365.1 uncultured Clostridia bacterium
AGGGGCTCGAATTCCCCGTCGTATTCATGCCCGGAATGGAGGAGAACATATTTCCCTCCTCCCGCTCGCGCGAGGATGAGACCCGCATGGAGGAGGAGCGCAGGCTTTGCTACGTCGGCGTGACGCGCGCAAGGCAGAAGCTATACCTTATGAACTGCCGCACGAGGATGCTCTACGGCGAAAGGGCGATGAACCTTCCCTCCCGCTTTTTGGAGGAGATGGAGCTTATCGAGCCCGAGCTTTCACGGGGCGGCGCGCGTCCCTTCGGCTTCACCCGCGACCGTTACGGCTCCGGTTCGTTCGGCATGGAGCCCAGATCTCAAAGCTATACGCCGAAGACGGCTTATCAAAAGCCCGCCGTTCCGGTAAAACCCAAGCCCGCTCCGACGCAGGGCTTCGGCTTCGGCGCGGCGCCCTCCCCCGCTCCCGCGGCGGGTGGAAAGACCGTCGTCGGTTCAGCTTACAGGGTAATGCAGCACGTCGTACACGATAAATTCGGCAGGGGCGTTATAACGAACGTATCCGGTTCCGGCAATACGGCAACAATAACCGTGGATTTTGAAAAGGTCGGCGTGAAGCGGCTCGCCGCCGCGTACGTTTCAATGAAACTCGAGGACTGACGGAGGTTATAATGGATAAGCTTGCAAGGATGCGTGAATTGACGGACAGGATCAACGAGCTTGCGCGGGCGTATTACGTTTACGACGCCTCCCCCGCGAGCGACGCGGAGTATGACGCGCTGTTCGACGAGCTTGTCGCTCTCGAAAAGGAAACGGGCGTCGTGCTGAACGATTCGCCAACTCACCGCGTAGGCGGCGCTCCGCTCTCCGAATTCGAGGAGCACGCCCATATAAGAAGGCTTTGGAGCCTTGACAAAGTCAAGACCTTTGAGGATCTTACCGATTGGGCGAACAAATGCGGCAATAACGAAAAATTCATTCTGGAATACAAATTCGACGGACTGACCGTCAATCTGACTTACGACGGCGGCGAGCTCGTGTATGCCGCAACCCGCGGCAACGGCATCGTCGGCGAAGGCATCCTCCCGCAGGCGAAGACGATCAAGAGCATCCCCCTCTCCATCCCCTTCAAGGGAAAGATGGAGGTGCGCGGCGAATGCTATATGCGCATCTCGGTGCTCGAGGCGCTTAACAGCGTTTCGACCGAACAACTCAAGAACCCGCGCAACGCCGCCGCGGGCGCGCTTCGCAACCTCGATCCCAAGGTGACGGCGGCAAGGAAGCTCGATTTCACCGCTTACGACGTGGGCTATATCGAGGGAAAGAGCTTCAAATACCAGACCGAAATGCTCTCCTTCCTGAAGGAAAACGGCTTCCCCGTCAACGACTTCGCGTTCGTCGGTGAGATCGAAAGCGTGCTTGACGAGATCACCGCCGCCGACGAGCGGCGCTTCACGCTCGATTACGATATCGACGGCATGGTAATAAAGCTCAACGATATGGAGCTTGCGGAGAAGCTCGGGTACACCGACAGATTCCCGCGCGGCGCGATAGCTTATAAATTCGCCGCCGAGGAGCAGACGACCGTTATTAAGGACATCACCTGGGAGGTCGGCCGCACGGGCAAGCTGACGCCGCTCGCGCACGTGGAGCCGGTGGAGCTGATGGGCGCGACCGTCAGGAAGGCTACGCTCAACAATTTCGACGACATCAAAAGGAAGCGCGTCGGCGTGGGCACGCGCGTGTTCATACGCCGCTCCAACGACGTCATCCCGGAGATACTCTCGAGCGTCGACGACGGCGAGCCCGAAAACCCCGTTATGCCGCCCGTAAAATGTCCGTTCTGCGGGGCGCACGTAGAACAGCGCGGCGCGCATCTGTTCTGCACGAACTCGCTCTCCTGCACGCCGCAGATAACGGCAAGGCTCGCGCATTTCGCCTCGAGGGACGCGATGGATATAGAGGGCTTCTCCGAAAAGACCGCCGAGCTGCTGATCAACGAAACGGGGCTGCGCAATATCCCGGAGCTTTACGAGCTTGACGAAAAGAGCTTCCACGGTCTTGCGGGCTTCGGCGACAAGCGCGTTTCCAACGTGCTCTCCGCGATCGAAAAGAGCAAGGACCGTCCGCTCGCCTCGTTCATATTCGCGCTCGGGATACCCAACGTCGGCATAAAGACCGCAAGGGATATCGCTTCCGTATTCGGCACGCTCGAACGCTTCCGCGCGGCCTCGTTCGAGGAGCTCGTCGCGATAAAGGACGTCGGCGATATAGTTGCGGACAGCATAATAGGCTTCCTTAAGGATCCTTCGCTTTCCTCGCAGATAGACCGGCTTTTGGAGCTCGGCGTCAAGCCCCGCCCCGTTGAAAAGGACGATTCGCCCCGCCCGCTCGAGGGAAAGACCCTCGTCGTAACGGGTACGCTCGAAAGGATGGACCGCCGCTCGATAGAGGCGCTTATCGGCAGCCTCGGCGGAAAGGCGGCGGGCAGCGTAAGCAAAAAGACCGATTACGTCGTCTGCGGCGAAAACGCCGGCTCGAAGCTCGATAAAGCGAGGGAGTTAGGCGTCAAGGTGCTCTCCGAATCGGAATTCTTCTCTATGATAGGCATGTAAGATGAGGATAGGAAAACTGACAAACGAACAGCTCGACGAGCTGATATTGAAAAAGCTCAAGCATACCCGGAGCGAGGTCGTCTGCGCCCCGAGCGTGGGCGTGGACTGCACGGCGGTAAAGCTCGAAAACGGCCTGGCTTCGCTCTCCTGCGATCCCATAACCGCCGCCGGCTCCGACATAGGCAGGCTCACCGTCAACGTCTCCTGCAACGACGCGGCGGCTTCGGGCGCGGAGCCTATAGGGCTTATGATAACGCTGCTCCTTCCCCCCTCCATTACCGAGGAGGAGATCGGCGCCGTCATGGACGAGATAGTCGCCGCGGCGGAGGCCTCCCACGTGGACGTGATCGGCGGTCATACCGAGATCACCCCCGCAGTGAACCGCATCGTCACCTGCGCGACTGTGATCGCAAAGCCCGTCGGGGAGGATTTCATCTCTCCCAAAGGCATGATGCTCGGCGACGATATCGTCATAACGAAGCACGCGGGGCTCGAGGGCGCGCTCATAATGGCGGACAAGCTTCCCGCTGACTCAGACGTACTTTCTGCCGCAGAGCTTGGATCCGTGCGTTCCTTAGCGGAGCTTACAAGCGTCGTCAAGGAGGGTCTTTACGCCGCGAAAAACGGCGCGCACGCCATGCATGACGTTACCGAGGGAGGCATTTTCGGCGCCCTTTGGGAGATGAGCGCCGCCTCCGGCATTGGGATAGAATTCGATATCGGCTCCATCCCCGTGCATCCCGTAACGCGCAAGCTCAGCGCGTATTACGGCGTTAATCCGTATAAGCTCATCTCAAGCGGGAGCATGCTCATCGCCTGCAATGACGGTGAAAAACTCGTTAAGGGCTTAAAGGAACTCGGCATAGACGCCGCCGTAATTGGAAAAGCCGTCGATAACGGCGGGGTCGTCCGCTCGTTCGGCGGCAGGCTCGTAGAACCTCCCGAGGCGGACGAGATCTATAAGATCTGATAATAAGATAAGCTTAAAAAAGGAACCGGGGACGATCCATCCCCGGTTTGTTCATAATATACGGACGAGGCATTACTTGCCGACACTAACATACTCCTCTATCCTTGCGATCTCGTCCTTATTCAATCCGCCCAGCTCAAGATAGCTCTCTCCGCCCTTTTTAAGATCGAGCGTGTTTATATCCGCGCCTTTTTCGGCGCCGCACATGCAGTACAGGAAATCATACACGTTGCCGAGTATCGCCTCGTATTTTTCCGGTTTATCTGCTTTGTTCACGTTATAATAATTATCATAGGTGATCATGTAATCGTCGATGATCGACTCTGCGGAAGATCCGGACAGCGCAAGCAAAAGCGCGCATACGAAGCCCGTCCTGTCCTTCCCCTCAACACAATGTATAAGGCACGGTCCGTCAAGCTCCGTCATTGCAAGGAGCGCCTCCGAAACGGACTTTGCGAACGCCTCGGACCGATAGTTCGCATTCAAAGCAAGGAGCAGAACGTTCCCCTCCCGGTACAGCGAATCATAGTATTGAGAAGCGAAGCCCTCCGCAGCGACATAGGAGGCATACTTTTCCTCATTATCGGAGAGGTTGATCACGAATCTTATCCCGGCTTCCTCACATAGGCGGTTCGCATATGCGGCGCGGCAATGCTGATCGTCGCAGGGTGACGCGGAACGATAGAACATGTTTTCTTTCAGACCTTCGCCTTTGATCACGCGGAAATTGGCAAATATCACGTCCGAAGTGAAATCGTTCCTGTCATCGGAATAGCTCAGCGCAAAAAGTTCCTGCACGTCCTTGTATTTTCCGGCGGCGTTGAGCGTGATCGTGACGGAAGAGGATCCGGTCATGCCGAACTCCTCCCAAGTGCCGGCGCCGTAATTCCTTGCGATCACCGGATGCGGATACCCCGGATATCCGCAGAGGAGCATTTCGCCGACGGGCACGTAATAGCCCGAATAATACGGGATATCCTTAAAGTTTTCTCCGTTATCGAAGGTTATATCGACGCTGTCGCCGAAGCTGAAGCCCATAGCGTTGAACTCGTCTATCGAAGGACTAATGTATACGTTGCCGAATTCCTCGTCCTTTTCGACACCGATACTGCCCGTGGATATCTCAGCCTTTTTTCCGGCGCAGCCTCCGAATGCTGCCGCGATCATAACAGCGGCGAGCAGTAAACAGCACATTTTCTTGATCCTCACGATGTTTTCTCCTTTCACGACCGGTCGTTGTATCCATACCGCAGCGCGGCGGCTTAATAAAGAAAACCGAGTCAGATACGATCCTTCCCGGTTTTCCCGCTTCTTTACTGTTCCTTTTTCAGCTTCCTTACCCTCTCGGCGGTAAACTCCTTCGTCTTCACCCAAAGGCCCTGGAGCTGTTTTTTATGCGTGCAGAGCTTCTCGGTGCAGTTCGCGCATTTAAGGTAATCGTTAGTGCTTTCGGCGAACCGCTCGGGATGGATGTAGAATGTGATCTCCCACCTTGCGAGCAGGATGATGGACATACCGAGCAGCGTCCACGCATAGACGTTTTTGATAAATATGAGCGGCGTGAACATCATCGCGTAGTCCCAGTTGTAGATGCGGCATGCACTGCAGCATTTGTTCTTCATGAACCAGGTCTGGAAGGGACAGAAGAACAGTATGCAGATCATATCGCAAACCGAGTACGCGCAGGACAGAAGCAGCATTATGCCGTCGTCCAGTATCTTCAGCATATAGAGCGCGCCGAATATGAAATTGAACGCGATCCAGACGAGTGCTACGAGCATTACCGCGTTGTTGTCCTGGATATCGATCTCCGTCTCGCCGGACTTGATATAGTTCCTTCTGAACTGCTTTTGGCAGCCGGGGCTTTCAAGCTTTGACGGGAAGAAACGCAGCACCATCTCGATAACGAACACCACGAATATTATCTTCATATAAATATGAGAGTACCTGAACGGGCTGTACATCGTGATGTTGTTCGATATCTTGCCGATGATATAAAACGCCAAAGCGCCCAAAAGCAGAGCCGAGCGATAGACGAGTTTAACATAGTGCATCGAGCTCACAGGAGTGAGCCTGATACGCTTCTTTGTCTTTCCAGCTCCCTCCGCGGGCGCCTTTTTATCTTTTGTCTTCATTTGAAAACAAACCCCCGATGAATCGAATTCACCTCAAGCCGATGCGGCTGTACGCAAGGTCGAGCGTCTGCTGCGCCTTCTCCTGCGCCTTGCGCGCGCCCGCTTCGAGCACGCCGTCAAGGTACGCTTTATCGTCGAGTATGCGGCGGTATTCACTCTGAACAGGCTCCAGCTCGGCAATAACGGCTTCCGCCACGGCGCCTTTCAGCTTGCCGTAGCCGCAGCCCTCGAAGCACTTAACGGCCTCGTCCATGGTCTTGCCGGTGCATGCGCAGAATATCGTTAAAAGATTGTTGCAGCCGAAGCGGCCCTCCTCATAGGCGATGACGGGCTCACAGTCGGTGACGGCCTTCTTGAACTTCTTTGTGATCACGGCGGGATCGTCCAG
>CAMZAY010000077.1 GCA_947304365.1 uncultured Clostridia bacterium
GGATATGAGCTATCCCCGGATATCTTTTTATACGTTGATTTTTTTCAGGCTGAAACCCTGCATCTCCTTAAGTGAATGCACCCTTACGCATCTCCTTTTTAATGGCCAAAGATTGCTGTATTAACAAAACATGGTCAATCGTTAAAACTCGTAACTGTACGCATACATAATGTTTGCAACAGAATCCGCAGCGCCGGACAGGATCACGCGACAAAGTCCGTTATCCCAGCCATAGTTAAAACAGACGTCCGAAGCATCACGCATCTTGCCGCAAAAGAAAGCTGAGATCTTATCTCCTTCCTTCCGTGATGCCGGAATGTCCAGAATGATGCAGGACCGCGCTTTCTCCTTATTCCTGTCTGCCAGGAAGTCGAAAACCACACTGCTGCGCTTGATTCTCAGGCCTTCCTTTACAAAGGGATCGCAGAAAAAGCGATCCAGCTCCGCGTCTGTAAACTGCCAGACGCCGTTTGTTTTTTCACCGTGCAGAAAGCCCTGCGCCAGATAATTGCGCAGCGTCCGAGTGGTGAGTCCGGTCATCAGCGCCAAATCATTCAGACTGTATTTGCGTTCCATATTTTTTGCCTCCTTGTTTTTATCTTTTGATCTTTCTGAGATAATGATAGCAGATTCAGTACTGCGCATCAACTTGAAAAGCAAGGAGTTTTTCATAGCCTGAACCGCTTATTGTCTTGTGGAGCCGGACAGGTATTCGCAAAAAAAGGATTGCTATCTTGTTAAGATAGCAATCCTTTTTTGGCGGAGGAGGAGAGATTCGGTTTTTCTGCGATCAATGCGTCTCGCTGCTTGTGCTCCGCACTGCGCGCTCGCGCCGCAGAAAAACACGGGCTCGCCCAAAGCGCAACACTGTTGCCCTTTGGGCGGAGGAGGAGAGATTCTGAACTCCGTTTTCGCAAGATCATTGATTTAGCATGCTGGTTGCGTGAGCGAAAACTCAGAGAATTTGCCTATGGCAAATTCTCGGAGTTCAAATCCGTGGCTTGCGTGATTAAAAAGGAGATGCGCTTTACGCATCTCCTTTTTAATGGCGGAGGAGGAGAGATTCGAACTCTCGAACGGCTTATGACCGTTACACGATTTCCAATCGTGCGCCCTCGACCAAACTAGGCGACTCCTCCAAAAGCTATTCGGTTTTTTGCCTCAACAGCGAATGGTATTATACAGCATCGGAATGCGAATTGCAAGCGTTTTTTTCAAATGCGAAAATATATTTGGGGAAGGGCTTATACGCTGAATTCGAATCCGACCTGGTCCTCACGCTTGTTTTCGTGCCCTTCGCTGCGGGAGATCTCGCGTCCGCCCATGTGCGAGTAGAAGCCGAGCGCAGGCGCGTTGTGCGAATTGCAGTTCAGGGTGAAAGAGGAAAGCCCCCTTTCGCGGCAGATATCGCGGATCAGGCGTAATGCGGCGGAGCCGGCGCCGTGACCGCGGTACTCGCGAAGCAGATACAGCGCCGCAAGGTATGCGCCTTTTTCAAAGGACAAAAACATGAACCCGCAGGGCGTTCCATCCGCCTCTATCACATACCCTGACTGTGCGGGATCAGCAAGCCGTTCCCTGTCGCGCGCCGCGCGTTCCTCAAGGTCGAAGCCGTCGAGAAGCTCGTCGGGATATATGCCGCGGTAGGTGGTGAGCCACGCCTCGCGCTTTAAGTACGCGGTAAGGGGCGCGTCGTTTTCATCCGCTTTTCGGAAGCGGAACACCGTGGGAACGGATGCGGGAAGCGCGCTTGCCGTGCATTTGAACGCGCAGTCGGGGAATGCGCCGAGCGCCTTTTCGGCGGTCTCCGCGCTGTCGAATATCCCGAACACCGCTGCGCCGGAGCCGGTCATGCACGAGCCGAGCGCGCCGGCTTTATCAAGCCTGTCGGCATACTCGTTTATCTCGGGCGCGGTTTGTGATGCCGCCCCCTGGAGCGCGTTTTCAAGCAGGCGGGAAAGCGCCGCCCTGTCGCCGCTTCTTATGGCGTTTTCCGCGTTTTCCACCGCATTCGGCTTAAGGCGGGTAGTCCTTTCGGGGCCCACGCCGAGCTTTGAAAACAGCCCGCCGGTCGATACGCCGCGCTCGCCCTTCAATATCACGAGCGGAAGCTCGATAAAGGGGAGCGGCGACAGCCTTTCGCCCACGCCCCCTGCCTGGGCGCAGCCGCCCATAAGGCAGAAGGGCACGTCCGCGCCGACGGAAAGACCCAGCGAATAAAGCTCCTCCGCAGTGCGTTCAAGGGGCGTGCCGGCGTAAAGCGCGTTCAGCCCTTTGAGCACCGCCGCGGCGTCCGCCGAAGCGCCGCCGAGCCCCGCCTCGGAGGGGATGCGCTTCTCAAGCCGGATCTGTGCGCCGAAGCCGCTCGTCCCGAGGAAAGCCCTCGCCGCCCTGACGCAGGTGTTGTTCTCGGGCAGGGGAACGTCCGATATGAGGGCGATGCGGTCCGCCTTCCTTATAGAAAGCACGTCGTGCAGGCTTATCGACTGCATCACGCCGTTAAGCTCGTGATACCCGTCCGGCCGCTTGTTCACAACGTCCAAAAGAAGGTTGACCTTCGCGTATGCGTTTACAAAGATTTCAGCTTCCATACCCTTATTATGTATTTTTTGGCTGCCGTTTGTCAATCCTTATTTTATAAATAAATGAAATGAGGTGTTTGTTTGGCTGAAATTATCAAGGTGATATCGGCGCTTCTTTCGGCGCTGTTTCTTGTGTTTGCGGCAGTGCCCGCCCAAAAAACGCAGCCTGACTGCATACGGCTCCACATACTCGCCGATTCCGATTCGGCTGAGGACCAGGCGGCAAAGCTCGCCGTGCGCGACGCGGTGCTTAAGATCGCAAGGGAGCTTCCCGAAGCCGGATCGAAGGACGCCGCGCGTGAGGAGCTCCTGTCGAAGGGAGCCGAGCTCCAGCGCGCCGCGGAGGAGACGCTGCGTGCCCGCGGGCTGGATTACGGCGCGGTGCTGATGACGGGGGAGTTCGATTTCCCCGACCGCACCTACGGCGAAACGCTCTATCCCGCCGGGCGGTACGAGGCGATACGGATAGTCCTCGGCAGCGGGGATGGGCATAACTGGTGGTGCGTGATGTTCCCGCCCCTCTGCGTGATAG
Source organism: uncultured Clostridia bacterium (assembly GCA_947304365.1). Taxonomy (GTDB): domain Bacteria; phylum Bacillota; class Clostridia; order Christensenellales; family CAG-138; genus UBA3857. The sequence continues at coordinate 3,115 of CAMZAY010000077.1, forward strand.
AGGATGAGCCGGGCTCCGCCGAATACGACGAGGACGGCACGCTCAAATTCAAAAGCTTCTTTGCGGAGCTCATAAGGGGGCTGTTCGGCTGATGAAGAACGTCAAGTTAAGGATCGCCGCGCTCGTTCTCATCGCGGCGCTGCTGCTTCCGTCGCTGATGAGCGCCGCAAGCCTTCGCTACGGCTCACGCGGAGACGACGTCGTCAAGGTGCAGAAAAGGCTCAGGCAATGGGGCTATTACAGCGGGAGCGTCGACGGAGTTTTCGGCAGCGGCACGCTCGCGGCGGTAAAGAGCTTTCAGCGGAAAAACGGACTTACCGCGGACGGGATCGTCGGCCCCAGGACCGCCGCGGCAATGGGCATTACGCTCGGCGGGAGCGCCTCTCCCGGCACGACGACGAGCAACGTGTACCTGCTTGCCCGGGTGATCTACGGCGAGGCGCGCGGCGAGCCCTATAAGGGACAGGTGGCGATCGGCGCGGTGGTGCTCAACAGGGTCAAAAGCCCGTCGTTCCCCAACACCATCGCGGGCGTGATCTACCAGAAGGGCGCCTTTGACGCCGTCAGCGACGGGCAGATCAATCTCGCGCCGGACGATACCGCCGTCCGCGCCGCACGCGACGCGCTCAACGGCTGGGATCCCACGGGCGGCTGTCTGTTTTACTATAACCCGAGGACCGCAACGAGCAAATGGATGCTCGCGCGGCCCGTGCTTTTGAGGATAGGGAACCACGCGTTCTGCTGAGGTGGATATGAAGAAGATACTTTTGAGATTATGGTATGATTCCGTACCCGTGCTCGCGGCGTTCGCGGCGCTTACTGCGGCGGTATGGGGGAAAGCCCAAAAGGCGAAAGTGGACGAATTCGAGAAACTGGCGGACGAATACGCCTCGATCTGCGTTAGCGCTTGCTCGCGCTGCTCGTCGGAGCTCATGGATACCGTGACGGACATGAGCTTTTCGCTCGATAAGCTGCGCGTCACCGCCTCGCAGACGGCGCGGGTGCTCGCGCTCGAGGATATAGTCCGGCTGAGCGCAGTCGCGGCGGAGCATCTTTCGCGCCTGCCGAGATCGCAGGTGGATATAATGGAGCTTGAGAGCTTCCTTATAAGGGCGGGGGATTACGCGCGCACGCTCTCCGGCGGACTGCTCGCCGGAAGGGAACCGGGCGAGACCGACATAGCCCAGCTCGAGGCGATGCTCGAAGCGTGCCGCGGTCTTGCCGAACGGCTCGAGGAAAGGATCAGCTCGGGCGAAATGCCCGTCGGCACGGAGGAATACGATTATTACGAGGCGTCCGCCGATCGGGACGGCGCGGAGTATCCGACGCTCGTATATGACGGTCCGAAGGCGGCTGCCGCAGACGAGATACCCCCGAAATGCGCCGGGGAGCCGGAGACCGATCCCGCCGCGGCGCTGGAGTTTGCCGAATGCATAGCGGGGGAGAGCATGCTGCCCGTCGGCGGTACGGACGGCAAAATGCCCTGCTGGGAATTTGAGAACGGCGACGGCACGGCGTCCGTAACGATAACGAAAAACGGCATGCATCCCGTAAGCTTCATGCGGCCTCCCGCCGGGGATAGATCCGATGAACCGACCGCGGAGGAGCTTGCGCGTATTTTCAGGGCGGCGATGCTGTTCCTTGAAAAAGCCGGCTTTGAGGATATGACCCCGACCTTCGTGAGCCGGTACGATGGCGCCGCGGCGGTCTCGTTCGTCTGGCGGACGGGGGACGCGCTCGTGCTGTCCGACTCGCTTAGCGTGCTCGTCGACAGGGAGACCTTCCGTGTGATCGGGCTCGACGCGCGTCAGTACTTTTACAACCATTGCGAAAGGGAGATCGAGCGCCCCGCGCTGAGCAGGGAGGAGGCGGAGCAGGCGGTCTCCCCGTCGATCGAGGTAAGCCGCACAAGGCTTGCGCTTCTCAACGTGACTCCCTTTACCGAAACGCTCTGCTGGGAGGTGCGCGGCGACGGCTTCGGCGGCGAATACATTATTTACGTCAACGCCCAAACCGGCGCGGAGGAGAGGATCGTGCGGATCGTTTCGGACGAATACGGCGAAAGAACGGTATAAAAAAAGAGCGGCAGACCGAACAAAAGGCTTCCCGCGGGAGGGGAAGCCTTTTGGGCCGAAGCCGGTGAACAGCCTGCTTTATTCCACCGTAAACGAAGTCCACTCGACCTTGTCGAAGCGCATCACGTCGTCGGCTCTTTCCATGCCGATCCTTTCGTAAAAGGGGACGGCCCTGTCGTTGGCTATGAGGTAAACGGCGACGTCCTTTTCGCCCCCGGCAAGCTCGTGCGCGGTCTTCATAAGGCTCCGCCCGATCCCCTGCCGTTCAAAGCGGCGGTCCACGCCGAGGTCCGTCACGTACAGCCAGTAGGCGAAATCGGTCAGACCGAGCAGCACGCCGACAAGGAGCCCATCCTCGTTCCGCGCGGCAAGGCAGATCGAGGCGTTTACAAGGAGCCTCGGGATGCGCTCGGCGAAGCGCTCCAAGGGATACTGCGAACCGAGATCGGTGCGTATGAGAAAATCGACGTATTCGCCGGGCGATAGCCTTTCCGAAGTGATAGTGAACATGAGGGAGCTCCTTTCAAATATGGGGGAGAGTTAGTCAACGAATAAAGATTTTCAGCCCGAAGGCAAATGCATCCGCATTTGCGCCGAACTAGGATTCGTCTCGCCTGCGGGCTCGGTCAGGCGCGGCTCTGAACGTCCACCGGACGTTCATTCACTCCCGCGCCCTTCGAATCCTACTTCGGGTGGCTGTTAGCCAACAAATAAGGCTTTTCTTTAGCCGAAGGCAAATGCATCCGCATTTGCGCCGAACCGGGATTCGTCTCGCCTGCGGGCTCGGTCAGGCGCGGCTCTGAACGTCCACCGGACG
>CAMZAY010000078.1 GCA_947304365.1 uncultured Clostridia bacterium
GGGATTCCACCTTGACGCCGTTCCGCTTCAGGTGCTTCCAGATGTCCTCGCCGTCCAGCGAGAAGGTGTAGTGATTGTCGAGCAGGAAGGAATTCCAGTCGGTCTCCTCCTGATGTCCGACGAGATGTGCCTTGGTCGTGCCGTGCTCATGGTCGATGAAGTCGAAGCCGAACGGACCCGCCAGCGTGAACTTCGTCATCTTCGCCTCGTAGAGCACCTTGCGGTCCTTGTCCTCGATGCGGTGGCCGTACTTCGGCGTGCCGAGATCGGTCAGGAAGTACAGCTCACGCTGCGCGCCCTGTTCGGACGGCGCATAGACGGTCTCGCCCTGGGTCTCCTTGAGATTTTTGACGGCAAGCTTCTTCTTGATCGTCAGTCCGATCAGCAGGAGAAGTATGACCGCGCCGGCGATCATAAAATAGATGCCGATGCCCTTGCCGGAAGTGATCTTCTCAGGATTCTGCGGGTCGTACATGATATTGACTTTCTTGCCTACCTCGTAAGAAGGGGCGTCGGAATCGAGCTTTGTCGTATACTCCTTGCCGTCCACCGTATACTTCACGGTCACGATCCGGCTAACGTCGTTTGCGGTGTCGGGATCGGGGATGTAATCGGGATCGTTTTCGATGGAGACGATGGTCGCTTCGGTCTTTTCATAGCCCTTCGACTGGAAGAACGTGAGATAGACGCCTGCGCCGAGCGCGATCACGGCAAGGATCGCCGCGAAGATCTTCAAACCCGGGCCTTTGAATGAGAACATATTATTTTCCTCCTGTTATTATAATAGTTTTATTATAATCGTTGTTAAGACCGCACCGGAGTAAATGTATTATACATTTTCGAAGATTTTCCGCAGATGCGGTAACGGCTGCAAGCCGATCCGCGATCGGGGATCCGAAGATGCTTTCGGCCACGTCCGAACCTCCGTCTTTGGGCATTATTACTGCCGTCGGGATCAAAATGGTTTTTCGGAAATGTCAGGCGTTCGCCGCTCCGGGAGCGTGTCGGAATACGCTTTCCTCCGTTACGCCGTTTTCAGACGCTTTTACGCAATAGGATATGACCGAAATAAGCGCGGTTTCAGTTCCGTTTTATGCCTTTCAGCTGTGTTTTTTGAATGGGAACAGCAGGTGCGTGCGCTTCTTGTACTCGAAATAGCCCGTCTTGCGCGACTGCCGCTCCTCCATCATAGGTATGCTGACGGTAACGAACAGCACCGTGTTCGCGAGCGCGCCCAGCAGCAGATACCATTTATCCATCATTGCGAACACCGAATAGAGCCCTATCCCCCACCACATGAGTATTTCGCCGAGATAATTGGGATGGCGCGCCCTTCCCCAAAGGCCGGTATCGAGTATGCCGCGCATGCCGGAATTGTGATACCTGTGCATCTGGGAATCGGACACGAGCTGGAGCACCACGGCGCCCATAGAAAGCAGAATGAACGGGAAGCAGATCGGGCGCACGGCGGCGGTGGGCGTTTTGTAAAGGAACACCGCGGGAAGCGTGCACGCATAGACGATCAGCGTGGGCACCATGTGTATGCCGATGAAATTCACGATGGGATAGAGCTTGCCCGTGCGCTCGTGCAGCATCACATAGCGCCAATCCTCGCGGCAGAAGCCGCGGAAGGTGTAAGCCCAGTTAGCGGTCAGGCGGACGCCCCAGAAGCACACCGCGATCAGCGGGAAGAGCGTGGTGAGATCGACCCCGTCACGCACGGAGAAGAGCGCGAGGATCACTATCGGCTGCACGCTCCAATAGGGATCGTAGACCGATGCGTTCTTAAAGATAAGGCTGAATGCGAACACTATGACCGTTGCGGCGGCGTCCGCGATGAGCAGCCTAAGCCAGAAAACCAGCGGCAGCGCCATATAGACGGCGGCTCCGGCGCAGGCGGCGAGGATATAGATGAGCAGGGCGGCGATAAAGCTTGCCGCGCGGCTCGATTTGATCCTTTCCATGATGTCTCCTAAAAAAACGACAAATGAATACATACGCATTATAGCATATCGTCCCCAAAAAGTAAACAAATAACGATTTGGCTGTTGATTATTCGTAAAAGTGATGATATAATGTATATAGAGCTTATGGCTGAATACCAGAAATCAGGAGGAAAACTTATGAAAAAGTTATTGGCTTTACTGCTTGCGGCTGCAATGCTGGCGCTTTGCTTCCCCGCGGCAGCTGTCGAAGTTCAGGACTGGGATCCTGTCGGATATGACATCTCCAACGTCCACGCGGCTTACCTTACCGCGGGCGGCAACCCCAGCACCACCGACTTCCTCACCGCTGAGGATTTCGCTGCTCACACCATCACCATCATCAATGTCTGGTCCGACGGCTGCGGCCCCTGCATTGCGGAAATGCCCTATTTCCAGCAGGTCCATGAAGAATACGGCGACAGGGGCGTCCTTGTCGTCGGCTGCTGCTCACTGTGGATCAGTGTTTCGTATGCGGGCGAGTGGAACCATCTGCAGAGCCACGGCTATACCTACATGAACGTAATTCAGGATAGTGTGCTTCAGGGCCTTTACACTCACAACAACTACGTTCCCCAGACCTTCATCGTCAGCAGCGAAGGCATAGTCGTTGACTTCATCGGCGGCGGCACCACCTATAACAACCTTGTTAACAAGATCGGCCAGTGGCTTGGCGCCCTCTCCGACGAATACTATGACGTCGACTTCGTTGACGGCGTTACCGGCGAGATCTTCGAGACGCAGAATATCCATTCCGGTCACACCCCCGTATTCCCCGAGCCCCCCGTGCATGAGGGCTATAACTTCACCGGCTGGACTCCCTCGACTCCTCCCGTGATACTCGGGCCCACCACCATCACCGCAAACTACACCATCCGCACCTACCGCGTACGCTTCTATGACAGCATCACGGGCGAAAAGATTGCCACCAAGTACGTACAGTACGGCAACCCCGTTGAACCGCCTGAAGCGCCCGAGCATGAGGGCTATATCTTCGAAGGTTGGGATAAGGATCTGAGCTTTGTTTCAAGCGCTATGGACGTTTACACCATCTATCGCCAGGAGGGTGTTGATCCCACGCCCGAGCCCACTTTGGAGCCCACTCCCGAACCCACCGAGGTGCCCACTCCCGAACCCACCGAGGTGCCCACTCCCGAGCCCACGCTGGAGCCCACTCCCGAACCCACGCCCGAGCCCGTTCCCGGCGACATCACCGGTGACGGCGAGACCACGACCGAGGACGCTCTGCTCGTGCTGCGCGCGGCTCTCGGCACGGTCGAGCTCGATCCCGAGCTGGAAGCCGTTGCGGACGTTAACGGCGACGGCGTGGTCAATACAGAGGACGCGCTTTTGATCCTCCGTATGGCTCTCGGCCTGTAACACTATTCGGAATCGATAAAGCGGAGGGGCGACCCTCCGCTTTTTCATTGCTTCTTACGGCGCATATCCAGCGCTGTTTTTTTGAGCTTTTCCCTTGTATTATCCTGAGGCCTCACCGCGCAGTGCGCAAGCAGCGCCGCCTTAATTTCGCCTATTCGCGGGGAGGGCGGCTCGTTGAGCCATTCCATTATATCCCGCCCGGTGCAGGCAAGCTCGTTCTCGGAAAGGGCGTTCCCTTTGCCTGCATCTCATCAAGCACACGCCGCCACCTTATTGCCGACTTTACCTCGATGTATTCGCCTATGGAGCCTCTGAAATCCGCCTCGCGGATATCCGCAAGCGCAAGCACGCGCCGCTCGCCCCATTTGACGAAGCGTTTTTTAAGCGTCGGTTCCTTTGCCCGCCCGTCCAGATCGAACATGTGATTCCGCACCAGCCACGAGACCTCGTCGGTGCACGCATTGTCGAAGCGCAGCCTGTGCATTATCTCGCGCGATATGCTCTCGCCCAGCACGTCATGCCCGTGCATATTGCCCTGCGCCTGTAAAACGACGGGCTTTGCGACGTCGTGAAGCAGGCAGCCCAGGCGCAGATCGAGATCGGCCCTTGCCATGAACACGGTGTGGAAAATGTGCTCGAGCACATTGAAGCGGTGGAAGCGCGGGCTTTGCTCAACGCCGCGGCAGCGGGCCAGTTCGGGCAGCGCCACGTCCAAAAGCCCCGTCTCGTCCAGCATTTTCAGCCCGCGATACACGCTTTTTCGGGGCTCGACGCCATATTTCGTATCGGCCATGAGTATTTTGCACAGCTCGTCGCGCACCCTTTCGGCGGAGATATCCGCAAGCAGGGGGGCGCATTTTTTCGCGGCTTCGAGCGTGCGCTTTTCGATATCGAAGTCCAGCTCGGAAGCAAACCTCACGAGCCGCATGAGCCTTAGCCCGTCGTCGCGCAGTATGATTTCGGGATCGGAAGAGGTGGCCCTTATCACGCGCTTTTCAAGATCGCTCATGCCGCCTGTGGGATCCGTTATCTCGCCCGTCAGCACGCTTGCATAGAGCGCGTTGACCGTGAAATCCCTGCGGAACGCATCCTTAAGGGGCGAATCCACCGCGGTCGGCCTGTGCGCGCCGCCTTCGGCATATTTATCCGCGCGGAAGGTGGTGTGCTCATACTTCTTGTCCCCTATATGCACCTCTACCATGCCGAACGCGATCCCCTTGGGCACGACCTTGAAGCCCGCCTCATCGCAGAGAGCGAGCATCTCATCCGGCCTGAGGCGGCTGGTAACGTCGGTATCGGATATGGGCAGGCCCAGCAGCGTGTTGCGCACGTGCCCGCCCACGACAAAGAGCTCCGCGCCCCTGCAGCGCACGAGCCGTGCCAGTCTTTTCAGTTCGGGATCGAAATCGAAATCCATTTTCTATCAAGAGGGCGGAGCCTGCGCCCCGCCCCTTATTCGTTATTCTTCGGTCTCCTCGGGCTCGACCTCGGTAAAGCCGAGCTCGTCGGCGGTTTCCGCCTCCGCACGCGGCGCCGCGGGATAGCTTTGCGCCTCGGCCTCGTGCTCGTGCGCGGCCTTTTCAAAGGCCTCCTCCTCGTTGTGAGGGGCGCGAGCGATCGAAACCACGCGATGCTCGTCGTCCACGCGCATGAGCTTGACGCCCTGCGTATTGCGTGAGATTATGCTGATATCCTTTGCGGGAACGCGGATTATAACGCCGTCGTCGCGGACGAGCATTATATCCTCCTCGTCGGTGCACATGCGCAGGCACACGAGCCTGCCCGTCTTTTCGGTCAGCTTCAGGGTCTTAACGCCCTTGCCGCCCCTGCCCTGAGTGCCGTATTCGCACTCCTCGGTGCGCTTGCCAAGGCCGCGCTCGGTGATGGCCAGCACGTAGCAGCCCTTTTCGACCTTGGTCATATCGATCACCTCGTCATCATCGTCGAGCTTGATCGCGCGCACGCCGGTCGCCGTCCTGCCCATGGGGCGCACGTCGTCCTCATGGAAGCGTATGCTCATGCCGTTCGCGGTGCCGATCATTATATCGTCGCTGCCGGAGGTCAGCTGCACGCCGATCAGCTCGTCGTCCTCCCTGAGGCCCAGCGCGATGATGCCGCCCTTGTGGATATTGTCGAAATCGGAGAGCGCCGTCTTCTTTATAACGCCCTGCTTCGTTGCCATAACGAGGTATTTGCCGCCGTTGGTGTATTCGTTGACGGGGAACGCGGCGGCGACCTTTTCGCCGTTTTTGAGCTGCAGCAGGTTGACTATCGCAGTGCCCTTGGCGGTCCTGCCGGCTTCGGGTATCGAATAGCATTTTATGCGGAACGCCCTGCCCGTATTGGTGAAAAACAGTATGTAGGAATGGGTGGACGTGACGAAGATATCCTTTACAAAATCCTCGTCCCTTGTGGTGTGGCCCGAAACGCCCACGCCGCCCTTGTGCTGAGTGCGGTAGGTATCCTCGTTGATGCGCTTGATATAGCCCAAACGCGTCATAGTTACGGCCATGTCCTCTTCCTGGATGATATCGTCCATATCGATATCCTCGATCACCTGCGTGATCTCGGTGCGGCGCGCGTCGGAATAGCGGGCC
>CAMZAY010000079.1 GCA_947304365.1 uncultured Clostridia bacterium
TGCCGTCCGCGTCGAACCAGCGGATCCTTTTATCCCTTTTGAACCAGGCGATCTGGCGCTTGGCGAACCTTCGGGTCTCCCGTTTTATTATCTCAACGGTCTCGTCATACGTCGCTTCGCCCTCGAAATATGCGATGAACTGCCTGTAGCCTATCGCCTGGAGCGCAAGCTTCGGCTTTTTGCCCGAGGCGAGCCACAGCGACTTCGCCTCCTCCTCGAGCCCGTTCGCGAGCATTATATCGACCCGCTTGTTGATCCTGTCGTAGAGGCGGTATCTTTCCATCGTGATGCCGGCGATCACCGGCTCGAAGCCGATCTCCCTTTCCCTGTCGTTAAGGAAATCGCCGCCGTGATCGGTAAGGCTTTTGCCCGTCAGCTCATATACCTCGAGCGCGCGGACGATCCTCTTGATATCGTTCGGGTGGAGCCTTTCGGCGGATACGGGATCCGCCTCCTTAAGCCTTTCGGAAAGGCAGCCGGGCGAACGCGCCTCCTCATTAGCGAGGCGTTCGCGAAGCTCCCGGTCGGGCAGCACCTCTGTAAAATCCAGGGGATACAGCAGGGAGTTCAAGTAAAGCCCCGTGCCCCCCGCGACGATCGGCGTTTTGCCCCTTGAAGAGATATCATCGATGCATTTCGCCGCGTCCGAAGCGAAGCGGGCGACGTTATAATCCTCTTCAAACCGATCGACGACGTCGATCATGTGATGGGGAACGCCCCGTTTCTCCTCCTCCGTGGGCTTTGCGGAGCCCTTGTCGAGTCCGCGGTAGATCTGTATCGAATCCGCCGAAACGACCTCCCCGTCAAGCGCCAGAGCGGCAGATACCGCCGCGTCCGTCTTGCCGCAGGCGGTCGGGCCGACGATGAAGAATACCGTGTTCTTTGCCATCAGGTGATCCTCTTGAACATCTTCTCGAAATCGCGCCTTGAAAAGCTCACCATAACGGGTCTTCCGTGCGGGCAGGTCAGGGGCGTGGAGCCGTCGGCATAGTGGCTCAATATCTCCTCTATGCCGCGCTTGTCGAGCATCTGCCCGCCCTTTATCGCCTGCTTGCAGGAGGAGCGTATGAGCGCGCTCCTTAACAGGTCAAGCTCTTTTACGGAGCCCTGGCGCTTTATTATCGCCGTCATATCGTGTATGAGCCTTTCGACGGAGCCGGTATTCATGCCCGCGGGCACGGCGTGTACGCTGACCGAGGATGCGCCGAATTCCTCTATCTCGAAGCCGAGCTCGCGGAACCTTTCGATATTGTCCATCAGCACGGCGAATTCCGTGGGCGAAAGCGTTACGACCTTTGACGAGAGCAGCAGTTGGGAGTCGAAACGAAGCTCGTCCCTTATGAGCTTTTCGTAGATTATCCGCTCGTGCGCGGCATGCTGATCGATGACGAACACCGATTCGCCCTGCTCGACGATAATGTAGGTGTCGAACGCGACGCCGACGATGGAATAGGGGCTAAGATCGAACTCGATCGGCTCGGTCTTCTCCTCGGGCTTTTCCTGCTTTTGGAAGACGTAATGCAGCACGCCGTTCACGTCGCTTACCTCCGCCGCGGGCTCGGATGATGCGCTGTCCCTGACGAAAAGCGGCTCGGGCTCCGCGGGCGCGAAGGTCACGGGCGCACGCTCCGTCTCCGGCGCGGGAACGGTGTTCTCCGTCTCCTCCGCCCTCTCGGTTCTGTCGTTATGGAAAATGCCGTACAGCTCCTCCGGCTTTGCTTCGTCGTTCTCCGACGGAGCTTCATACGCAGCCCTGCTCTCAAGCGCCTGACGCACCGCCATGCAAACGGCGGACGCGATACGCTCCTCGTCGCGGAAGCGGACGGTGAGCTTGTTGGGGTGCACGTTTACGTCCACCTCGCGCGGGGAGATCCTTATATGGAGCGCCAGGAACGGGAAACGGCCGACCATCAGGCGGGTGTTGTACGCCCTCTGCGCGGCAAAGCTGAGCTGCTGGGAACGGATATAGCGTCCGTTTACGAATATGCTCTGCTGCACGCGCGTGCACTTTGCGAGGTACTCGTCGCCGCAGTAGCCGTCGATAAGAACGTAGCCGTCGTCAAAATGCACGGGCTTTATATGCTCCGCGGTTTCCGACCCGTAAACGCAGATTATGGCATTTTCGAGCGAGCCGTCGCCCGCGCTGTGATAGACCGGCTTTCCGTTGTTTATGAATTTGAACGAAACGTTCGTGTCGCCGAGTATGAGCCTCAATACGTAGTCGCCCACGGCGGCGGCTTCACCGCGCGGGGTCTTCAAAAACTTGAGCCTTGCGGGCACGTTGTAACACAGCTCCCTGACCTCAATGCTCGTGCCCTTGGGACAGCCGCAGGGCAGGTATTCCTTTACGCTGCCGCCCTCGATCGAGATGAGCGTTCCCGCCTCTTCCTCTTCGGTATGGGTGCGCATGGCGACCTTTGAAACTGCGGCGATGGAAGCGAGCGCCTCGCCCCTGAAGCCGAGCGTTTCGATCCCGTCGAGACCCTCGACGGAATGGAGCTTGCTCGTCGCATGGCGCAGGAACGCCGTTTTTACGTCCTCGCTCGTGATGCCGGAGCCGTTGTCGGTAACGCGGATGTATTCCGCGCCGCCCTCCCTGATCTCGACGGTGATGGAATCAGCGCCCGCGTCGAGCGAATTCTCGACCAGTTCCTTTACTACCGACGCGGGTCTTTCGACGACCTCGCCCGCGGCGATCTTGTTTGCGAGCTGAGGCTCAAGCACCTCTATCCTTCTGACTTTCATAATTTTGCCCTCGTGCTGAGTTCATACAGCTTGCTCATCGCCTCCATCGGCGTGAGCCTGTTGACGTCCATGTTCCTCAATTCTGCGATGATGTCCTTCTCGTCCGTGGAGCCGAGAAGATTCATCTGCTCCGCAAGAGTGTCCCTTACGCGGGAGGCGGCATTGTTTATATCCGAATCCTCGAGCTGCTTCAATATCTCCTTCGCCCTTTCGATAAGGCTGTACGGCAGCCCCGCGAGCCTTGCGACCTGTATGCCGAAGCTCTTGTCCGCGCCGCCGCGCATTATCCGGCGCAGGAATATGATATCGTCGCCGTGCTCCTTGACGGTGATGCGGTAATTCTTTACGCCGTCGAGTTTGCCCTCAAGCTCCGTCAGCTCGTGATAATGGGTCGCGAAGAGCGCCTTCGCGCCGCATTTATGCTTGTCGGAGATATGCTCTACTACCGCCCACGCGATGCTCAAGCCGTCGAAGGTGGAGGTCCCGCGCCCGATCTCGTCGATAATGAGCAGGCTCTTCGACGTGGCGTTGTTTAATATGTTCGCCATCTCCGCCATCTCCACCATAAAAGTGGACTGACCGGTGGAAAGGCTGTCGGACGCGCCGACCCTTGTGAATATCTTATCCGTTATGGGTATGCTCGCCTGTTTTGCGGGAACGAACGAGCCCATGTGCGCCATCAACGTGATCAGCGCGACCTGGCGCATATAGGTGCTCTTGCCCGCCATATTGGGACCGGTGAGTATGATTATGCGGTCATCCTTATCGTCAAGCTCCGCAGAGTTGGGTATGAACTGATCCTTTACGCTCTTCTCAACGACGGGATGGCGCCCGTCCGTTATCTTCAGCCTGCCGCCCTTTGTTATCCTGGGGCGTACGTAGCCGTTGTCCGCCGCCGCCTCGGCAAGCGCGGCGCAGCAGTCGAGCTCGCTCACGGCGGAGGAATCCGCCTTTAGCCTGTCGATACAGTCCAGAAGCATGCCGCGGATCCTTGTGAATATCTCATACTCGAGGCTTATGCACTTTTCCTCGGCGCCCAATATCTTTTCCTCAAGCTCCTTGAGCTCGGGCGTGACGTAGCGCTCCGCGTTGGCAAGGGTCTGCTTGCGCTGGTATTCAAGCGGCACGAGCTGCTTATACGAATTGGTGACCTCGATATAATAGCCGAACACGCGGTTGTAGCCGACCTTGAGCTTGCTTATGCCGGTGCGTTCACGCTCGCGGTTTTCAAGCTCCGAAAGGGTGCTCCTGCCGCCGTGCGAAAGGGAGCGGAGCTCGTCCACCTCCTTATCGAAGCCGGCGCGGATGATGCCGCCGTCCTTTACGGAGAGCGGGGGCTCGTCCACTATCGCTTTTTCAAGCATGAGGCGGATATCCTCCATGGGGTCTATCCTTGCCTGAAGTTCGGCAAGAGGCGCGCATTCGCTGAGCGAGGCGAGCAGTTTCTTGAGCGGCGGGAGCTTTGCGAGCGTCTTCCTGAGCGCGTCGCAGTCCCTCGCGTTGACGGTTCCGTACGCAATGCGGCTCAGGAGCCTTTCGATATCGTACACGCCGTCGAGCGCTTCGCGTATGCTTGCCCGCTCCCTTGCGTGGGAGAAAAGCGACTCGACCTCGTCAAGACGCGCTTCGATCTTCTCCTGCGACTGCAGAGGAAGGTCTATCCAGCTTTTAAGCAGCCTCGCGCCCATTGACGTCCTCGTTTTATCGAGCACGCCAAGCAGGGTGTTTTTCCTGTTTCCGTCCGCCCTTAAGGGCTGTGTGAGTTCAAGATTGCGCCTTGTCGCCGCGTCGATGCCCATGTACTCGCTCGGGAGCACGGGCGTGATCTTAAGTATATGCGTGAGAGCGTTTTTCTGGGTATCCTCAAGGTAGCGCATGAGCGCGCCCGCGGAGGCGGCCGCCATCGACCTGTCCGCGATACCGTAGCCGGAGAGCGTATTAACGCCGAAATGCTCCTCAAGTATCCTTTGCGCCCTCTCCGCGTCGTAGAATTTCTGTTCCTTCTTCTCGATATAGTAACGCGCGCAGATCTGTTTTATCAGCGCCTCGCGGGTGAACAGGAACTCGTTTGCGATTATCTCCCGCGGCTCTATCCTCGCAAGCTCGTCGATTAGCTTTTGGGAAGCCCTGTCGCCGATAAGCTCGGCGGTATAGAAATCGCCCGTGGACACGTCGCAGTAGGCAAGCTCAAAAACGCCGCTCGCCGCGAATATCGACATTATGTAATTGTTCGCGTTATCGGGAAGCATCTGCTCCTCTATAACGGTGCCGGGAGTAATGACCCTTATAACGTCGCGCTCGACAAGTCCCTTTGCGAGCGCCGGGTCCTCCAGCTGCTCGCATATGGCGACCTTGTAGCCCTTTTCGATGAGTCTGTTGATATAGCTGTTTACGGAATGATACGGCACGCCGCACATCGGGGCGCGCTCCTTGAGCCCGCAGTCGCGCCCGGTGAGTACTATCTCCAGCTCCTTCGACGCGGTGAGCGCGTCGTCAAAGAACATCTCATAGAAATCGCCAAGGCGGAAAAACAGCAGGCAGTCGCTGTATTTTTCCTTCAGCTCAAGATATTGCTGCATCATCGGTGTGAGCGTTGCCATAATAATACCTTTCCCGGATCAGTCGATGATCTCCCCTACTATCGAATTGAATCGGGTCCCCGTGACCCTTACCTTGTAATACTTGCCGATCATGGACTCGTCGCCCTTTACGTAAACCATCTTAAGGCTCGGGAGCTTGCCGAACATCATCGGTTCGCCGCGCAGATCGCGCCCCTCGATGAGTATCTCGCCCTCCATGCCCATGTATTTGTCGTTTGCGCCGACCGCAGTTTCCGCGATCACCGCGTTAAGGCGCTTAAGCCTTTCCTTCTTGACCTCCTCGGGTATCTGCCCGTCCATTCGCGCGGCGACGGTGCCCTCGCGCACGGAATAAGCGAAGGAATACGCCGCGGAGAAGCCGACCTCCCGTACGAGGGAGAGGGTATCCTCAAGATCCTCCTCCGTTTCAGTGGGGAAGCCGACGATTATATCGGTGGTGATCTCGACCCCGGGCACGTTCTCGCGAAGGTCCCTTACAAGGTCGAGGTAATGCTCCCTCGTATAGCGGCGGTTCATGAGCTTCAGTATCCTGTTGCTGCCGG
>CAMZAY010000080.1 GCA_947304365.1 uncultured Clostridia bacterium
ACTACATGATAATGCAGTCCTACGACTTCTACTGGCTGTTCAAGAACAAGGGCGTGAACCTGCAGTTCGGCGGCGACGACCAGTGGTCGAACATGCTCGGCGGAACGGAGCTCATCCGCAGGAAGCTTGGCGCGGACGCGCATGCCATGACGATCACGCTTTTGACCGATTCGCAGGGCAAGAAGATGGGCAAGACCGCCGGCAACGCCGTGTGGCTCGACCCGAACAAGACCTCGCCCTTCGAGTTCTTCCAGTACTGGAGGAACGTTTCGGACGCCGACGTTATGAAGTGCATCCGCATGCTGACCTTCATCCCCATCGAGGAGATCGAGGAAATCGAGAAGTGGGACGACTCCCGCATAAACGAGAAGAAGGAGCTTTTGGCATACGAGCTCACCGCGCTCGTCCACGGCAAGGAGGAGGCGGAAAAGGCGAAGGAGGCAAGCCACGCGCTCTTTGCGGGCGGCGGCGACGACTCCAATATGCCCACGACCGAGCTTGACGTGCCCGAAGACGGCATGAACGTGATCGACCTGATGGTCGCCTGCTCGCTTGCCGCGTCGAAGGGCGAGGCAAGGCGCCTCATACAGCAGGGCGGCGTTTCGGTGGACGGCGAGAAGGTCACGGATATCGGCCTCGTTATCGAAAAGGCCCGCTTTACCGAGGGCGTCAAGATAAAGAAGGGCAAGAAGATATTCCATAAGGCGGTCGCGAAGTAAAAACAGGCATTTAAAAAGCGTGGTTCAGAACTGAACCGCGCTATTTTTATTATCCCTCGGCTTCCCCTTGAGGGGAAGCTGTCAGACGCAGTCTGACTGATGAGGTGGGAGGATATTGAAGCTCATCCCGCCACCTCATCCACCGAAACGCAGGCGTTTCGGTCCCCCTTCCCCTCGAGGGGAAGGCTTTTGGAGCGGACGGCCCTGCTTAGGGTGTTTCGTCACTCAAGTATTCGATGATAAAGCTCGCCGTTATAATAGCACGACCAAGAACCGCCTGCATGCCAAATGTCGAAAACGCCTCCATCCTCATCGACGATACTCATGTGGAGCACGGAATTGGGCCAATAACCATCCGTCGAGATGCCTGCCTCTTTTATCTTGACGTCGAAATCACAGTTTTTCCAAAGCGAGCGAGCAAAAAACTCATACCACTCTTCTGCGTTTTGATCGCCGTGCCCGCAGTCATTACACGCTTTTTCAATGATGGCTATATCGTTTTCAACGTCCCTGTACGCCAAATAGTCCTCAAAAGTTCCGTATGCCGCGCGCGCTTCTTCCGCCGCGGTTTTCTCATCCAGCATTGCCTGCCATTCCCGCGGCAGCGGATCGTCCTCATGGGACAGGCAGCACCACCATACAGCCGAATATGGGTTCCCGGGTATCTCGATACGGACAGGTTCGCCGAAAGTCAGACGGACTTCAAAACCTTCATCCCCGCCTAAGCCCGAGCCTTCGTGCCTGACGGTGCACTCGTTGATATCCCACTCTCCGAGAATATTATGGTAAGGATCCCCAAGGACAAAATCCCCTTCTTTGCGATGGTGCTCTTCAAGATCCAAAGTCATCTTTTCCAGCACGCGAACGACAAGTTTATCGTCGACGGTATTCCTTTTACAGCCGCCGAAGCAGCACAATACCATTAAAGCCGCAAGGACAATGCAGATACCTTTCCTCATCTTTAGTCTCCTCTTACTCCTTTTCAATGGCACACGCGCCGCCGCCGGGCAGCCGCAGATCATCCCTCATCCGCCGCCTTATGGCGGCACCTTCCCCCAAGGGAAGGCAGGAGCGGGCGCGTTTTCTCAGGGCAAAAACCCGTTTACGAGCTTTGCCTCCACCTTAACGCCGCGATCGGGCATTTTGAATTCCCATGCCCAGTAATCGGAATCGTAATGGGATTTTTTGAGCTTTTCGCCGTCGACGTACATCTCTATATCCGCGTCGTAAAGCACGTGACTTCGTATCTCAACGGTCTCGCCCGCCCGAGCCTGATTGGGGACGGAGAAAAACTCGTCCATATCGGCGTTATAGCTGAATTCGATATCGTGTATCCTGCCCGCGCACGCGGCGAGCGGCAGGAGCGTCAGCGCCGCGAGCAAAATGCAGATCGCCCGTTTCATTTTGTTATCCCCCTCACGCGATATTGTTGACTACGCCGATGAACAGCGGCGCGCCGGTGACGCCGGTGACTATGAACACGAAGGGGCGATCGAGGGTGAGCGACATTTCGCCCATGCTTAAGGTGAGCTCAACTTGCGTGAACGCTGCCGCGGAAATGCCGTTTTCATCAACGGTGACGCGGGCGGAATGCCGCACCTCCGAAACGTAGGCGGTCTCATCGGTAAGCTGCGTAAGATCCGCGGCCGGGCCGAAGCAGTCGTTTATTCCTATTTCCCTGAGAGCGGGGATGAGATCGTTATCGGAGGAGACGTCGAATTTGGGAGCCGTGATCTCCAGCTGGCCGGTTTTCGCATGGGCAAGCAGCCAGGTAATATTTATACCCTTCAGCATAGTCTCGATGCTCACGCCCTCGTTCGGCAGGAGGTATATCATGTTGTTGCCGGAGGTCCCGATCGTATCGATAGCGGCTTTGTAGCCGTCGCCGTACCAGAACCTTCCGCCCTCATGCACCTGCTTATACATGCCCGGAACACTGGTATCCCCGGAAGTACCGTGGAATTCGAGAGACGTACCCCATATGTTCCTAAAGCGTTCCCCCCAACCCCCCTTGAAGCAGACGGCGGAGCAGATCTCAAGCAGCATAGCCGGATCCATTTCGATCTTATCCGCGCTGTCGTCCAAAAGGCCGCCGGTGTTGTCCTTGAGCCAGCTTTGAAGCTCCTTCTCGTAATCGGGATCGGTCGGGTCGCCCCAGTAGGTCGATGCGCGGTAAAGCTCCGCTAAGCGTCCGACGGTATCCGCGTTGAAATAATGCTCCTTGTTGAACCAGAGCGAGTTCGCGATAAGGCTCGTCACGGTGCCGTCGTCGTAATTATCCGCCGCAAGGAGCGCGGCCGCGGATTTTCGAAGGGACGCCATATCGTCAGCTCCGAGCGCGGTAAGGATCTCCTCGCGGGTATTGCCGTCGGAGCATTCCGCCAGCATTGCGAGCGCCATATATACGCTCGCGGGGGACCATACGACGTTGTCGTCGCCGTCCATCAGCGCAAGGGTGAGCTCCCGCATGAAGCCGTCCATCGGGGCGATATCGCCGCCCGCCTCCACGCGCTCGGCAAGCGCCTTAACCCATTCCTCCGAAGCGGGGTCGGTATAGTTTACAAAGCTCTGCTCCGCGGGCGCGGCGGCAAGATAACCGACGATATCCGGCGCGGGATATGCGGTGGGCGCGGCGGTCGGCCCGTCCGTTACGGAGGGCGCCTGCGCCTCCTGCTGAGGCAGGTTATTATGGATGAGCTTCGGAACGAAGAAGCACGCGCCTGCGAGCATCAGCACCGCCGCGGCGGCGGCGCCTATGCGGAGCGCGAGCCGGGAGCGGCTTTTGGGGCGCGCTTCCTTTACGAATTCGGGATCCATATCCCCGATCGTTTCAACTATCTTATCCTTATTCACAGTAGATATCCTCCTTCATAAGCTGCTCCCTGAGCTCCGCCCGCATGCGTGAAAGCTGCGTCTTAACGGCGGATTCGCTCATGAGCATTTCGCGTGCGATCTCCTTAACGGGGAGCAGGTACCAATACCTCTTTACGAAGATCGCTCTCTTTTTCTTAGTGAGTCCCGAAAGGAACCCGTCCAGCACGCGGCGGAACACGAGCCTTTCGACCGCCTCGTCCTCCGTATTGGCTTTGCAGGCGAGATCGCCGAGCTCGTCTATCACGGCCTCCGCCTCGCCCGAGCCGCGTTTGAGCCGCGTATTCCTGCGGGCGAGGTCTATCGCGGCGTTCCTCGCAAGCCTGCCCATGTACGCGGCAAGGTTGACCGGCTTGTTGGGCGGTATGGAGCTCCACGCCGCCATGCACGCGTCCCAGGCGGCTTCTTCCGCGTCGCGTCTGTCGCGCAGGACGGCTTTTGCGACGCTTAAGAGCAGCCTGCCGAAGGAAGCGCGCGTTTCCGAAATTGCGCGCTCGTCACGGTCAAAATAAAGCTTTATTATTTCGGCATCGTTCATGAACTCGACCCCCTTCACCTTAAAAGACGATAAATGAACGGCAGGGGTTACACGGTTTGCAATAAAAACCGCCCGCGTTAAAACGGGCGGCAGAAAGATCCGTTTATCTTACAAGGGAATTTGCGACCGCGGCGGCGGCGGCGACGGACATATCGCCGTTCGAATCGACCTGGTGATCCACCGAAACGCGCCGCAATTCCTCCCGCGGGAGGGAAACTCCCTTTTCCTCCAGGAAGCGCTGGACTATCGCGGTAAAGCCGTCGAGCTTAAGCGGCTCCAGCGTCACCCGCTTTGTGAACGCGGGCGAGGGGACCTCCTCCGAAGCGGCGAGGAGCATCACGTTAACGGGCACGGTGCGCACGGCGAGCGGGAAAACGGGCGCGTCGTCGAGTGCGACGAGGAATTTGAGCGGCTGATCGCGGAGGATATCGAAGAGCTCCCCGAGCCCGTCCGCCCCTTTTAAGTACACGAAGCGTATCTCGGGCAGCTCGTCCGCAAGGGAGAACACCATGCAGGTCTTGCCCATGCCCTTTTCGCCCAGGATGAGCAGCGGCTCCGAATTATCGCCGCGCATGAACTCGATAAGATGATCGAGGCAGCGGCGGTACTCCCTTTCAAAGAAGGGGATATTCTCCGCAAGCCGAAGCTCCTCCATCGGCTCCAGACGGGAGTTTTCCCATATGAACGCGCGGTTTTTAAGGAATACGCCGGAGCCGTACGCGGCAAAGAAATTCCACAGATCCTCCACCAGTACGGACCAGTCGGGCTCGCTTTCGAGGAAGCGATGGTACATCTCCTCAAGCGCCTCGTCCGAAACGAAGCTGCCCCTTAACTCCTCCTCGCCGTAATCCCAGCGTGGCGCGTTCTGCGGAAGGAACGCGGGTATGCCGGGTATGGGCTTTTCCTGTTCGTCGTCGGCAGGGCGCACCGCGCTCCCGCCCCACGCCGCCTCCGCAAGGCGTACGGCGTTATCGCGCCCGGGGCGGCGCTTACGCAATACCTCCTTATACCTTTCCTGTATAAAGCGGTAAAGCTCCGACCCGCCGAGCGTGCGAAGCCCGTAAAGAACGTCCAGATCCTCCTTCATGGCGTTGTAAAGCGCCTCGTCCAACCGATTGGCGGCCGCCATTTTTGCAAAGGGATGCGGCTTCAAAAGTATCGCGTCGAGCAGAAGATCCTTAAAAAGATCGCCGCTTATCCTGCGGCAGCCGCTTGAGAGCATAGCGCTCGTCATCGAAAAGCACGCGTCGACAGCCGTCCTTATATCGCCCTGCGTTATCGCCTCGCAGCAGCGCATAAGCTCTTTTACCGGTTTTTCGTCAAGCATGCCGCGAAGTACGGTCAGCCGCGGCAGAAGCATGAGGACGGATTCGGCTCCCTCGTTCCAGGTGCAGTCGCAAAGCTCTTTCATAGGCCCCCCGATGATCGTTATTTTCTACAATATTTATACCATACGGCGCGCGATTATACAAGGGGTAGTATTGATAAAAGACGAATTATTATATTCCCGGGGCTTTGCTTGACAGGCACCGCATTCGGGGTATAATAACAAATGAAGAATAATACTCCAAAGGAGATTTGTATGAGCGAGAATTGTACCCACGATTGTTCGACCTGCGGTGAGAACTGTCCCTCACGCGATCCCAAGAGCATGCTTGAGAAGCTCCATGAGATGAGCTCCGTCAAGAAGGTCATCGCCGTAATAAGCGGCAAGGGCGGCGTAGGCAAGTCCCTTGTCACCGGCCT
>CAMZAY010000081.1 GCA_947304365.1 uncultured Clostridia bacterium
CAGAGGAACAAGGCTTCGGGCTTCGTTTCCTCGATGAAATCGATGATATCCCGCGTCAGGCGGAAGCGATCGGTCTCCTTAAGATAAAACCTTTTTATATCCGCCCCCGCGAGCGGCAGGGTGTATTCGGCGAAGGTCGGAGCAAGCTCGGCGACTCTTGCCGGTCTCCGGGCGAACGCGAAGGAGTAAATCAGCTCCGCCGCGCCCGCGCCGCAGAGGACGTATTCCTTCGGGACGCGCTCGTGCTTCGCGATCGCGGAAACGAGCTCACGGCAGTAGGGATCGGGGTATAAAGAGAGGTCGTCCAGGCACGAAGCGACCGCCGCCTTTACCCCGTCGGGAGTGCCGAAGGGGTTGGTGTTGGCGGAAAAATCGAGCTCGATATTCCCCTCATATACGTCCCCGCCGTGGGGATTTTCGGTTTTATAAAGCATTTATCAGCACCAGTACGGCAAGCCTCAGCCCGCCGAAAACGATCAGCGCAAGGAACGCCGTCATGAACATTATGCGGTTTGCGCGAGAAATGTCCCGCGGCTCGATCTCACGAAGGGGATCGCCTATGAACTCCTTTTTGTGGAGCACGCCGTGATAGTACGCGTCCCCTGCGAGGCGAAGCCCCGTCAGCCCCGCCATAACGGACTCGGTCTGCGCGGAATTGGGGCTCGCGTGCTTGTAACGGTCGCGGCGGAATATCCGGACCCCGTTTTTGAAGCTGAAGCCGAGCATGCCTCCCCCAAGCAGCATAAGTATCGCGGACAACCTCGCGGGGATGAAATTGAATACGTCGTCGAGCTTCGCCGGAACGAGCCCGAAATGCTTATACGGCGGCTCCGTGTAGCCGAGCATCGAATCCATCGTGTTGACCGCCTTGTAAAGCATGCCCATGGGACCGCCGCCTATCGCAAGGAATATGAGCGGCGCGATCACGCCGTCGGAGGTGTTTTCCGCCACGGTCTCGACCGCGGCGCGGGCGACGGCTTTTTCGTCAAGCCCGGCGGTATCGCGTCCGACTATCATGGAGACCGCCCGGCGCGACGCCGCGATATCGCCCGTATCAAGGGCTTTTTTCACCTTCATGCTCTCACGGCAGAGCGACCTTGCGGCGAGGCACTGCCAGCACATGACGCTCTCGACGCCGAAGCCGAGCCATTTCGAAAAATGATAGCAGAGCATCAGTATCGCCGCTGGGACGATGAACGAGAGCGACGCGACGATCGCCCACAGCACGAAGCCCGCGGCGTTCTCCCCGCGCTTCGTCTTGTGAAATACGCGGCGAAGAAGCTTTTCGAGCGCGGAAATAAGCTTCCCCATAAGCACCACGGGATGCGGCACGAAATGCGGATCGCCTATCGCCAGGTCTATGAGCGCCCCCAAGAGGAGCGCATAAAGCGACCAATACCCGAACATTACTTTTGCAGAGTGAAGATATAGACCGGGTTCTGCCCGATCATGAGGTTATAGTCCCCCGCCCTGCGCGCCTTGGATACGTTAAGGCAGACGACCTCCGTCTCGGCAAAGTCCGTTTCCTTCATTATCGCGCAAAGCTCTGCTGCGGTCTCCAGCGAGATCGCCGCGGCGACTATGCGGCAGCGCGGGTTTTTATCGAGAATGAGCGAAACGATCCCGCGCATATTGCCGGAGCTGCCGCCGATAAAGGCGTGCGTCGGCGCGGGGAGCCCGCTCAAGGCTTCGGGCGCTTCGCCCTCCGTTACCGATACGTTTTTGATACCGAACTTCGATACGTTCTCTTTAAGAAGCTCGACCGCCTCGGGCTTTTTCTCGACGGCATACACACTGCCGCGGGGCGAGGAAAGCGCCGCTTCGACGGTCACGGAGCCCGTGCCCGCGCCGATATCCCAGCAAACGGAATCGACGTTGAGGCGGAGCTTCGCCATAACCACCGCGCGCACCTCGGACTTGGTCATGGGCACGACGGGCTTGTCCGCGGGATTCCTTAAGAACGCCTCGTCGGGAAGCCCCGGGGCGGCGCTTTCGGGAGCGGAGTTTTCGATAAGCACCGCGGAGAGCGGATCGAATTCCCTGCCCGCCATTTCTGCGGCGGAGCCGCCGGTTATGCGCTCGTCCCCATAGCCGAGCCTTTCGCCTACGGTGACTTTTGTTTCGTAAAGCCCCGCTTCGTTCAGTTCGTCAATGAGCCTGCAGGCGCCGTTTTCTCCGCCGACGAGCGCGAAAACGAGCCTGTTCCGACGGACGGCGGGGACGATCCCCGCGTCACGCCCGTGCAGGCTGACGGAAACGACGTCCTCATACGAGGCGCCCGTCTTTGCACAGAGGTAAGAAAGAGAGCTCACCCCGGGGATCACGGTCAGTTCGCAGAAATCGAGCTTCGGGACGAGCTTTTTCGCCCCGCTGTAAAAGCCGACGTCGCCGCTCATCAATACGGCGAAGCGGGAGATCTCCTTATGTTCCCTGATGAAATCGACGATCGCATCGGGCGATACCGCCTCGAACGAAATCTGGTCGGGGCGCGCGGAGCTTATCATCCGC
Organism: uncultured Clostridia bacterium; assembly: GCA_947304365.1. Lineage (GTDB taxonomy): Bacteria > Bacillota > Clostridia > Christensenellales > CAG-138 > UBA3857. The sequence continues at coordinate 2,509 of CAMZAY010000081.1, forward strand.
TTTGCGCCTATGAGGCATTCGGCGTTGAGCACCGCCTCGCTTGCCTCTATCGTCATGCCGCGCTTTTCGCCGGGACCTATCCCGACGACGGCGACCTTCGGACGGGAGGTGAAGCCGAAGCGCTTTTCAAGAAGCTCCAGCGTTTCGCCGAAGGAGCTGCCGAGAGCGCCGCTCTCCGGACGTCCTATCACGATCAGCTTCGCGCCCGCCTTCATCGCGGCGAGCGCCTTCTCCTCAAAGCCGCCCGCCTTGCCGGAATCCTTCGTTACGACGTAGGCGGCGTTCACGGACTTTATCATGGCGGCGTTCATCCCGACGGAGAACGGCCCCTGCATCGCGAGTATGTGGGAGGGCTTGAGTCCCGCCTCGCGGCAGGCAGAAATGGAGCTTTCGACAGGCAGTACGCGGGCGAAGGCGCGCTCGGCAAAATCCTCTGTCGAGGAGAACTCGCAAAGCTCCTTCGAGCCGGTCGTAAGCAGTATGTTCCCGACCGTGCCGTTGAGGTATTCGACGGCGGCTGCGGCGTCCGGCACGCAGACGGCGCTTTGGGGCGAGCCCGTACCGCCGCGCTCGAGGCGCAGATACTCCGTATTCGTATTGAGGCACGCCTGCATGAGATTCTCCGTGACGGCGGAGGCGTAGGGATGCGTCGCATCGATGACGAGATCGAAGCTTTCGGAAGCGAACAGGTCCTCCATATGCGGCTCGTCCATGCGCCCGGTGAGCACGGTTATCCTTTCGGAGGGCTCTATGAGCTCTCCGCCGTACTCCGTAGCGGCGCAGGCGGTGATCAGGGCGTCCTGTTCCCTCAAGAATTCGACGAGCCGACGACCCTCGGTCGTGCCGGCAAAAACGCAGAGCTTATACATTGCGATACCCCCTTGGCGTTACCATATTTGAGTTTATCATTTTGGTTGAAGAATTGCCTATGAACACCGTCGAGAACATATCGGCGGGGAACGAGGCGAGCTCTGACAGGCTCATGAAAAAGCGCTCCTCGCCCTCGCGTCCGATATTGCGGGCGACGCCGCACACGCGGTCCCCGGGCAGTATTTTCATCAGTATTTCACAGGCTTTTTTCAGATGTTCGGGGCGGCCGTGACTCGCGGGATTGTAGAGCGCTATCGAAAGATCCGCCTCCGCTGCCGAGGTGAGCCGCTTTTCAATGAGCGCCCATTCGGTGAGCCTGTCGGAAAGCGAAATGACGGCGAAATCATGCGTGAGAGGCGCGCCGAGGAGCGCCGCGCCGGAGCAGGCGGCGGTAAGACCGGGCACGACCTCGATATCGGGCTCGGTTTCCTCGCCGCGAAGCTCGAAGCAAAGCCCCGCCATGCCGTAGATGCCGCTGTCGCCGGAGCAGACGAGGGCGACGGTTTTACCCTTTTTCGCCTCGTCCAAAGCCATTTGACAGCGCTCCGCCTCCCGCGTCATGGGCGTGACGAGGTATTCCTTATCGGGATATCGCCCGCGGACGAGATCGACGTACACGTGATAGCCGATTATCGCGTCCGCGCTTTTAAGCGCCTCGTCCGCGCGGACGGTCATGTTTTCGTAATTGCCGGGGCCGATGCCCACAACGTAAAGCTTACTCAAATCGCACCTCCGTTTTTTTTAGTGCCGCGGCGACGGTAACTCCGTTTGCCGCGGTCTTTCTTATTATCAGTTCGTCCGCGCACATCATCGCGGCCCTTTCGCACACGTTATCGACGCCCGTCACGCTTTTCACGAATTCGGAAGGCGTGAAATCGCCTTTGACGGCGTCGAGCTCTTCGGCGGTATAAAAGCTTATCGGAAGCCCGTTTTCGCGGCAGTATTCCTTAAGCCCCGCCTCGTCCTTTTTGAGATCGATGGAGCCGACGGATTTTACCGCTTTGGGGTCGATACCGTTTTCCGCAAGCGCCGAGCCGACGGCGTTTGCGATCGCTTCCTTCGGCGTTCCCCTGCGGCAGCCTATGCCGAGCGTTACGCATTTCGGGATGAGGCGAAGCGTGCGTTCGAACGGCTCATCCGTGCGGTATGTGAAACAGATCCCCGTCCCGCCTTCTCCGGTCCTGAGCCCCGCGGGGAGCTCTCCCTTTACGTAAAAATCGCTCTTTATGGGGACGTCCCCTTCCAGCACCGCCGCGGAGACCTCCTTCGCCATGCCCATGTCGCTTATCGCGAAGCCATGCGCTTTTGCCCATGAATCAACGGAAAAACGCCCGTTGGAATCGGTCGCCGTGGTTATGACGGGCACGGCGCCGATCGCCGCCGCAATACGCTCCGCAAGCGCGTTGGCGCCGCCCAGATGCCCCGAAAGCAGGGATATCACGAACCTGCCCGTCTCGTCCGAGACTATCACGGCGGGGTCGGTCGTTTTGCTCTTAACGAACGGCGCGACGCTCCTTACGGCGATGCCGCAGGAGGAGACAAAAACGAGCGCTTCGGATGTGCCGAACGCCTGCTCATACAAGGGAGCCGAGGGCTTTGGAATCGGCCGAAAGTCTTCGCCCGCAAGCCTTTCGGCGGTGTAGAAGCGAAGCTCTCCTCCGAGTGCGCCGCCTATCCTGCGGGCGGTCTCGATCCCTTTTCTGCTGTATGCGAAAAGCGTTATCATTTTGCTTTCCTGAACTCCGTTGTGAATTCGGGGTGATAGAGATATGAGCGCAGGTACTCCTCCCCCATGCAGCCGCCTACTATGATGAGGCTGGTCTTCTTCAAACCGTTCTCGCTCACGGTCCTGTGGAGCGTGCCGACGGTGCAGTGAAATATCCGCTCGTCCGGCCAGGTCGCCTTGTAGACGACCGCGGCGGGGGTATCCTCGCCATATCCGCCCTCGATCAATTCCTTCTGTAGCTTTTCTGTCAGCGAGGTCGAAAGGAACAGCACCATCGTCGCCCCGTGCGCGGCGAGGGATACGATGCTCTCCTTCTCCGGTACGGGCGTTTTGCCCGCGGCGCGCGTGATTATGACCGTCTGGCTGACGCCGGGGAGGGTGTATTCCGTCTTAAGCGACGCCGCCGCGCCGCAGAACGAGCTGACGCCCGGCGTGACGTCATATTCTATCCCGAGCTTCTGAAGCTCGTCGAACTGCTCCCTGACCGCGCCGTATATCGAAGAATCGCCCGTGTGCAGGCGCACGGTGGTCTTGCCCGCCGCCTCGGCGTTTTTCATTATGTCTATGACTTCTTCGAGCGTCAGACGGGCGCTGTCGAATATCTCGCAGTCCTTTTTGCAGTATGAAAGCAGCTCCGGATTGACGAGCGAACCCGCCCATATCACCGTGTCCGCCTCGGCTAAAAGCCCCGCGCCGCGCACGGTAATGAGATCAGCGGCTCCCGAGCCTGCTCCGACAAAATGCACCATGGTC
>CAMZAY010000082.1 GCA_947304365.1 uncultured Clostridia bacterium
CCGTTCGGTCAACACTTAACGAACGCTGCTTTACTCTTCTTACCAGCGTAATAATACTACCTTCGCGCCCGCATGTCAATACCCTTCCGCGGCCGGCGGGGTATTATCAAAGCCTTTTTTCGCGGTTTTTTCACGGCTTGATTTCGGGCGGCGCTCATGTTATACTTAATTTGAGAAAATATGTATATTCAGGAGCGATGAAAATGAGTTATTCCATACGCGACATTTCACTTGCGCCCCTCGGCAAAAAGCGCATCGAGTGGGTAAAGAGCTACATGCCCGTGCTTAACGAGCTTGGAGAGCGTTTCCGGCGCGAGCAGCCCTTCAAGGGACTGCGCGTTTCCGTCTGCGTGCATCTTGAGGCGAAGACGGCGTATCTGGGCCTTCTTTTGAGGGAAGGCGGCGCCGAGGTAGCCATTACCGGCTCCAATCCCCTTTCCACAAAGGACGATATCTGCGCCGCGCTCGCCGAGATGGGCATGAACGTTTACGCCTGGTTCAACGCCACTCCGGAGGAGTTTCACGAGCATATCAGGCAGACCCTCGAATTCAGGCCCCATATCGCGATCGACGACGGCGGCGAGTTCGTGACGATGCTCCATGAGGAGCATCCCGAGTATGCCGAGTGCCTTATCGGCGGCTGCGAGGAGACCACCACGGGCATATTGAAGCTTAAGGCGAGGGTGAAGAACGGCGCGCTCCGCTTCCCCATGATGGCGGTGAACGACGCGAACTGCAAGCACCTTTTCGACAACCGTCACGGCACGGGTCAAAGCTCGTGGGATGCGATCATGTACACCACCAACAACATGGTTACCGGCAAAACAGTCGTCGTCGCCGGATACGGCTTCTGCTCGAGCGGCATCGCGATGCGTGCGAAGGGCCTTGGCGCAAACGTGATCGTGACGGAGGTCAACCCCTTCCGCGCGCTCGAGGCGGCGATGGACGGCTTCCGCGTGATGAAGATGGACGACGCGGCGCCCCTCGGCGATTTCTTCGTCACGGCGACCGGCTGCAGGGACGTCATAACCAAACGCCATTTCGAGAAGATGAAGGACGGCGTTATACTCGCCAATTCCGGGCATTTCGACGTAGAGGTGTCGAAGACCGATCTTGAGGCGATGGCCGTCGAAAAGATCGACCGCAAGCCCTTCATAACCGGCTATGTGATGCCGGACGGGCGCGTTATAAACCTCATGGCGGAGGGCCGCCTCGTCAACATAACGGCGGGCAACGGACACCCCGCGGAGATAATGGACCTGAGCTTTGCCATACAGGCGCTTTCCGCCGAATATCTTGTAAAGCACGGAAGGGAGCTCGCTCCCGGGCTTTACAGCGTGCCGGAGGATATCGACCGTTCCGTGGCTATGATCAAGATAGGCGCGATGGGACTTGGGCTCGACAAGCTCACTCCGGAGCAGGAAGCCTATCTCGCCGCAGAATGAGGCGCTTTCGCAGAATCAAATACCCGGCGGCGTTCGCGCTCGCTTTGGCGCTCGCCGCGGTTGCCGGCTGCGCGTGGCTGGGCGACGCGTTGAGCGCGCTCACCCCCGCGGATACCGATCTGCCTTTGGGCAGCGTGCTTCCCACCGCCGTTCCGGACGCGGCTCCGACCGCCGCATCCGATACGGATAACCCGGTGCTCGTCTTTATCACGGGCTATGAGCGCGCGTTCGCTTCCGCCTCGAAGGGGCTTGCCGCAGGCGCTTACGAAAGGGGCGGCGAAAGCGGGCAGCTCGCACTGCTCCTCGCGCGGGACGGATCGCGGCTCTCGCTGATCGCTTCGACGGTCGGCATGCTGCCCGACAGATCCGCGCTCGGCGCCTTTTCGGGCGAGGTGACCGGCGCCTACTCCGGCAGCGGCACGCTGTCAAAGGAGGGCGCTTTCGAATTCAGCCTCGGCTCGGGCGGCAGTATTGCGGGCTCGCTCGAAAAGGGAGTGCTGACCGCTTCCCTGCCGGACGGCGAGCTTGCCCTTTACAGGACCGATTCCGGATACCTGCTCTGGTTTTACGACGGGCAGGGCACCGGCGTTACGGAGGTGCTCGGCAGCAAGCTGCGCTACATACGCTCCGATAAAAAGCTCGCGCCTTCCGACAGGCTCCCCGGCGGCGAAGGCCTTTCCGAATTCGTCTGGGGACGAAGCTGACCCGAAACCATCACAAAAACTCCCAAGGGGGCTTTCCTTATGAACTCTGTATTACTCTCCGCGCCGAGCCTTAACATACAGCTCGGCGACTACGTGCCGCTGATGATCGTCTGCGGCGTGCTGGCGGTGCTGTTCGTCGTCTTCAAGCTGACGGGCGTCCGCTCGAAGGTGCTGTGGACGCTGCTGATAAACGGAATGATCGGCGCGGGCATGCTCTGCCTGTTCAACATCGTTTTCTACACGTACCTTAACATGCGCTTCTTCAAGATACCCATCACCTGGTTCTCCTCGCTCATGGCGGGGGCGCTCGGCGTGCCCGGCGTGCTGCTCCTCCTTATACTTCAATTTTTGGTGTAAAATTATGGAAAAGATCGAAAACATACGCCTCAGCGAAAACGGCGATTCGCTTATAATCCTCGACCAGACGAGGCTGCCGGGAGAGATCCGCTACCTTGTCATAGAATCGCGCGAGCAGCTTTTCGAGGCGATCACGAAGCTCCGCGTGCGCGGCGCGCCGGCTATCGGCATTGCGGCGGCGTACGGGTATTATCTCTGCGCGCTCCGGGATAAGGATCAGGAGGATTTCTTCCGCCGCATGGACGACGCGGAAAGGTATCTCGCCTCCGCCCGCCCGACCGCGGTGAACCTCACCTGGGCGCTTGCGAGGATGCGCGCCGCCTTAAAGCGGAACGCCCTCAAGCCAAGGGACGAGATCGTCGCGCTCCTTAAGGAGGAGGCGATAGCCATCCACCGCGAGGATATCGAGGCGAACAAGCGTATAAGCGAATACGGCATGAGCGTGCTCTCCCCCGGCATGGGCGTGCTTACGCACTGCAACGCCGGTCCCCTTGCGACGAGCCGCTACGGCACGGCGCTGGGCCCCATACTCCTTGCTCACGAACAGGGCGTGGAGCTTCACGTTTTCGCGGACGAGACGCGCCCGCTCCTCCAGGGGGCGAGGCTCACGGCGTTCGAATTGAAGAACGCGGGCGTGGACGTTACCCTGATCTGCGACAACATGGCGGGCGAGGTCATGAAGGAGGGCAAGGTCCAGGCGGTGTTCGTCGGCTGCGACCGCGCGGCGAGGAACGGCGACGCCGCGAATAAGATCGGCACATCGAGCCTTGCCGTGCTCGCCAAATACTACGGCGTGCCCTTCTATATGCTGATGCCGCTCTCCACCGTGGATATGAACACGGCTTCCGGCAGGGACATAAAGATCGAACAGCGCGACCCCGAGGAGGTCACGGCGCTCAATTTCCGCGAGCGCATGGCGCCCGACGGCGTGAAGGTCTACAATCCCGCCTTCGACGTGGTGGAGCACGAGCTCATAACCGCACTTATAACCGAGGAGGGCGTCATCACCGAGCCCTTTGAGGAGAATTTCACAAAGGCCTTTGAAAGAAAAAAGGAAAGGACGGAAAAGACCGATGCTTAAATACGACGATTACGCCGAAAGCGCGAAGGCGCTCTGCCGCGCGCTCGGGGAATTCTGCCCCGAGGTGCTCATCATACTCGGAAGCGGGCTCGGCAGGCTCGGCGAAAGGCTGAAGGATCCCATCGCCGTGCCCTACGGGGATATCCCGCACATGAAGCACTCGACGGCTCCCGGTCACGCGGGGCGCTTCCTCGCCGGGGAGCTCGGCGGGAAGAGCGTGCTCCTCATGCAGGGCAGGCTGCATCTTTACGAGGGCTGGGCGCCCGAGGACGCGGCGTTCCCCATAAGGATCGCGAAGCTGATGGGCATTGAAAAGCTGATCGTCACCAACGCGGCGGGCGGTATCAACACGGGCTATAAGCCGGGCGATCTGATGCTAATTTCCGATTTTATAAAGCTCAACGCGCCCGATCCCCTGATCGGTCCCAACATAGACGAATTCGGTCCCCGCTTCCCCGACATGAGCCGCGTTTTCGACAGGCGGTATATGCTCGATTTCAAGCGGATCGCCGAAGCGCACGGCGAGAAGGTGCACGAGGGCGTTTACTATTACTGCATGGGCCCGCGCTACGAGACCCCGGCGGAGATACGCCTTATGCGCGTACTCGGCGCGGACGCCGTGGGCATGAGCACCGTGCCGGAATGCGTCGCCGCAAGGCACTGCGGGATGCGGATACTCGGCATATCCCTCATCACCAACATGGCGGCGGGGATACTCGATAAGCCCCTCTCCGGCGAGGAAGTCATCGAGGCCGGCAGCGCCGCCTCCGAAAGGCTCTCGACGTACGTTACCGAATTCCTTGAGGCGATGGATACCGATGCTTGACACACTCATCAAAAACGCAGCGCTGCTGCCCATGACCGCGCCGGGCGAGGTACTTTACGGCGCGAACGTCGGCATAAAAGACGGTAAAACGGTCTTCGTCGGCAGGGACGAGGCGGAAGCGGCTTCGGTCATCGACGCCGCCGGCAGGCTCGTCATGCCCGGGCTTATCAACGCCCACGCGCACACCGCCATGTGCGTCATGCGCGGCTATGCGGACGATTACAGCCTTAAGTCCTGGCTCTACGACAAGGTGTTCCCCGTTGAGGCGCGCCTTGACGAAAGGGCGATCGTCGCCGGGGCGGTGCTCGGTATGGCGGAGATGCTCCGCTTCGGTACGACCTCGTTCTCCGATATGTACTTCTGCCAGCCCGCCGTGGCAAAAGCCGCCGAAAGGATAGGCATAAAGGCGAACCTCTGCAACGCGGTGCTCGCGCTCGGCGACAGCTACGTATTCGAGAAGGACCGCGCCGTTATCGAAACGGAGGAGCTGCTTAAAGAATACGGCGCGAAGGGCCCGATCCGTGCGGACGTTTCCATTCACGTGGAGTACACCAGCCCGCCCGAGATATGGCGGCGCGTGCACGCCTGGGCGAAGGAGACCGGCGTCGTGACCCACATACACCTTTCCGAAACCAAGTCCGAGCATGAGGAATGCATCGCCCGCCGCGGGATGACGCCCGCCGCGGCGTTCGCCGCCAACGGCGTTATGGACACGCCTGTGCTGTTCGCGCACGGAGTCTGGCTCAGCGGGGACGATATGCGCCTTATCGCGGAGCGTTCCGCTTCGGTCGCGCACTGCCCGGTATCGAACCTTAAGCTCGGCAGCGGCGTCGCCGACGTGCACGCGATGATCGAAAACGGCGTCAACGTCTGCCTCGGCACGGACGGAGTATGCTCCAACAATTCGCTCGATCTTTTCGAGGAGATAAAGCTTGCGGCGCTCCTCGCAAAGGGAAAGAACCTCGATCCCACCGCGCTCCCCGCTTACGAAGCGCTCAAAATGGCGACGGTGAACGGCGCGAAGGCGCAGGGCAGAGAGGGCGAGACCGGCGTTATCGCCCCCGGCTATGACGCGGATATCATTATGCTGAACACCGACGCGCCGCATTTACGGCCCATCTACGATCCCATCTCGGCGGCGGCTTACTCCGTGCAGGGCGCGGACGTCGCCATGACCATGGTAATGGGACGCGTGCTCTATAAGGACGGCGAATGGCTCACCCTCGACGTCGAAAAAGCCGTCAGAGAAGTCGAAGAGTACGCCGTGCCGATAGTGAAAGGGAATAGGAATTAGGTTCATTGACGGTTGCCGAAGGCAATTTTGACCATCCGGTGAATGGTCAAAAAGTCAATGAACGGGCGGCAAGGTCCGCCCCGTTACCGATAGATCCTCCCTCATCCACCGAAACGCAGGCGTTTCGGTCCCCCTTCCCC
>CAMZAY010000083.1 GCA_947304365.1 uncultured Clostridia bacterium
GCGCTTCTTTTGCGCCGCAGGCAGGAACGGACCATCCTTCGGAGAATCGTTACAGGTAAGCAACGATCCCGGAGGTTTTTTTATGAATCTTTTCGGCTCAAAAAAGGCGCAGGAAGCGCCCGAATCGCCCGCGGTCCGGCTCGAGGATCTGCCGGTGCGCCTGATCTATCCGAACCCGAGCCAACCCAGGCGGGAATTTGACGAGGGCGGCATAGCGGAGCTTGCGGCGTCCATAAAGGAGCTTGGGCTGATACAGCCCCTTGTTGTGCGCGCGGCGGACGGATATTTCGAGCTCGTCGCCGGCGAACGCCGCCTCCGCGCGGTGAAGCTCCTGGGATACAGGACGGTCAGGTGCATCGTTGACCGAGGCCTTGACGAGAGCGATTCCGCGCTGATGGCGATAGTCGAAAATCTCCAGCGCGAGGATCTGCATTTTTTCGACGAGGCCGAATGCTATGCGGAGCTCATCGGGCGCCTTCGCATAACGCAGGAGGAGCTTGCCGCGCGCGTCGGCAAAAGCCAGAGCTTCATTTCCAATAAGCTGCGCCTTTTGAAGACTGCCCCGCATGTGCGCTCTCTCGTACGCCGCACCGGCCTTTCGGAAAGGCATGTGCGCGCGCTCGTAAGGCTTGAGGACGAAGCCGCGCAGGAGCAAGCCGCTATGAAGATGTCGCGCGGGGCTCTGTCGGTAAAAGCCTCCGAAAAGCTTGTTGACGGAATGCTTCGCGAGCGCAGCAAAGCGCCGCGTGCTGAGGCAAAACCGCGGATAATAAGGATATTCAAGGATTACAAGCTCTTCCTGAACACGGTGAATTCGGCTTGTGGTCAGCTTCGGGAAAGCGGCCTTAGCGTGCTCGTCCGTCAAGAGGAGCGCGAAAACGGCGTGGAAATAGTCATCATCGTTACGCAGCCCGAGGCGGGTCCGCGCAGATGACCTTTGTTTTATCGAATACCTTCAATTTTTTTGCGGCATGAGCCGCCTTTTTTGTTTCCCGTGAAACATTAGCAGCAGGAGCGATCGGGCTTGCGCAATCGAAAAAGTTTCACGTGAAACAATCCATAAAGTTTCACGTGAAACTTTGCCAAAAAGATATGAAAATAGGCGTTGCAACGCGAGGGGATATCATTTATAATAAGGGCATAAGCATAAACGCGCCGACGGGGCCACACCCCGCAAAGGCGCGAAGCAGTTAAGCGATCGGAGATGCGCCGCGCATGGCGCTCCCCGGGAAAGGATGCCGGAAGGCATAAGGAAAACATGGCAAAAATAGTTGCTGTTGCAAATCAGAAGGGCGGCGTCGGAAAAACGACCACCGCCGTCAACCTTGCTGCGTGTACCGCGCAGCAGGGAAAAAGAGTCCTTCTTGTGGACGTTGACCCGCAGGGCAACGCCACGAGCGGCGTGGGCGTCGATAAAAACGCCTGCGAATACAGCGTGTACGACATGCTGATAAACGAGGTCGAAGCGGAAAAAGTCATCCAGCACACCAAGATACCGACTCTCGACGTGATACCGTCAAGGATCGAGCTTGCCGGCGCGGAGGTCGAACTCGTATCCATGATGGCGCGCGAAAGGAAGCTCCGCACGTCGCTCAAGCCGATCGTGAAGGATTACGATTACACTTTCATAGACTGTCCGCCGTCCCTTGGCCTTTTGACCCTCAATGCGCTGACGGTCGCGGATACGCTGCTCGTGCCGATACAGTGCGAATATTACGCGCTCGAGGGGCTTGCGCAGCTTATGAACACGGTGAAGCTCGTCCGTCAGCACCTTAACGAGGAGCTTGAGGTCGAGGGCGTAGTAATGACCATGTACGACGCGAGGACGAACCTCTCGCCGATGGTGGTGGGTGAAGTCAAAAAATTCTTCAAAAACAAGGTCTACGAAACGGTGATACCCCGCTCCGTAAGGTTGGGCGAGGCGCCGAGCTTCGGTCTGCCCATTTCGCTCTACGATCCGAAGAGCGCGGGCGCGAAGGCTTACGAAAATCTGGCAAAGGAGCTGCTTGAAAGAGATGGCAACAAATAAGAACAACAAAAGGCTCGGCAAGGGCCTCGATTCCCTGTTCGGGGATTACGAAAAGCAGGAAAACGACGTGGTAAAAATGATACCCGTCACTTTGATCGACAACAATCCGGGGCAGCCCCGCAAGCATTTCAACGAGGAAAAGCTTAACGAGCTGGCCGATTCGATCAGGGAGCACGGCATAGTACAGCCGTTGATCGTAAAGAAAAACGGCGAGAGGTACACCATAATCGCCGGCGAAAGGCGTTTCCGCGCCGCGATGATAGCGGAGCTGAAGGAAGTACCCGCGCTTGTCCGCGACATGGACGGCCGCGAGGTCATGGAGGTCGCCCTTATCGAGAACATCCAGAGGGAGAACCTTAACCCCATCGAGGAGGCGGCAGCGATACGCTTCCTCATGGACGAGCATGACCTCACGCAGGAGGAGGTCGCAAAGCGCCTCTCGAAGAGCCGCCCCGCGATCGCAAACTCGGTAAGGCTCCTCCAGCTGCCCGGCATCGTGCAGGATCTCCTGCGGGAGGGCGGCATACAGCCCGGTCATGCGAGGGTGCTCGCCTCTATAACGGACGAGGAACTGCTTGAGAAAACGGCGGTCAAGTGCGCGGAGAGCGGCTGGTCCGTCCGCGAGACCGAGGATCAGGTCAAGAAGGCGCTTATACTCGCCGACCTCCACAAGAGGCCGAGGCGTTCGAGGCGTCTTACAAACGATCTTGCAGCAGCGAGGTCCCGCTTAAGGGAGCGCCTTGGGACGCGAGTCGACATACAGGGCGACGAGAAAAAGGGCAAGATCATCATAGAATACTACACGGGCGACGGTCTCCAGTCCATTTACGAGACGATAATGGGCGACGAGGAATAATGCTTAAGGACGGCGAAAGGCTCGAAGACCTGCAATATAAGGGGCTCCGCGTGATACAAAACGACGAGGGGTTCCGTTTCGGCACGGATTCCGTACTGCTTGCGGGCTTTGTGAGAGCGACCCCGCGCGAAAAAGCGGTCGATCTCGGCAGCGGCACGGGAGTTATAGCCATTCTCGCCTCCGCAAGGACGGGCGCTCATTTCACCGCGGTGGAGATACAGCCGGAGCAATGCAGCATGGCGCGCCGCTCGATGGAGCTGAACGGCCTCGATATCCCCGTGATAGAGGCCGATATGCGCACCGTGCATGATAAGCTCGGGCGGGGGGCGTTCGATGTTGCGGCGGTCAATCCGCCCTACTACCCCGCATCCGGCGGGGCGGTATCGCAAAAGGGCGCGGAAGGATTCGTCGGCGCGGCTACCCACGACATTTATTGTACGATGGATGAGGTCGCAGAGAGCGCGTCAAGGCTCCTTAAATACGGCGGCAGGCTCTATATTTGCTGTCCTGCCGCGAGGCTGGCGGAGCTGTTCAATGCGCTCGGCAGAGAGGATCTGGAGCCGAAACGGCTTCGAATGGTCGCGGCCCGCGCGGATAAAGCCCCCTACCTCGCGCTGATCGAGGCAAAAAAAGGCGCGAAGCCGGGTTTGATATGGGAAAAACAGCTGGTGATAAACGGAGAGGACGGCGCCTACACCGACGAGGTGAAGGCCATCTATCATATCGATGAAGAATGAATCGACGGACATAATGCCGGAAGGCGCGAATAGCGGATCGAAACTCGAGCCGAAGCTCTATCTATGCGCTACCCCGATAGGAAATCTCGGCGATATCACGGAGCGCGTGCTCGACGCCCTGCGGAGGGCCGACGCTATCTTTTGCGAAGATACGCGCAACACCGGCGCGCTGCTCAAGCGGTTCGATATAAGGGGCCGTCTCGAGAGCTGTCATGAGCATAACGAGGAAGCCGCTGCGGAACGCGTAAAGGAGCTGATAAGGAGCGGACGCGCGGTCGCGTACGTTTCGGACGCGGGCATGCCCTGCATCTCCGATCCGGGAGAAAGGCTCGTCAGGGCGTGTATCGAGGAGGGTCTCCCCTTTGAGGTGCTCCCCGGCGCATCCGCGGGACTGACGGCGGCGATAATGAGCGGCCTGCCGACGAAGCGGATTTTTTTCGTTGGCTTCCTCCCGCGGGAAAACCGCGAGCGAGCGGAGCTCATAGCCGAGATAAAGCGCGTGACTGCGACGGTGGTCATCTATGAAAGCCCGTACAGGGTCGCCGCCACATTGAAGGAGCTTAAGGAAGTCCTCGGTGACCGCAAAGCCGCGCTCGTGCGGGAGATAACGAAGCTGTTTGAGGAGACAGTGCGAGGCGCGCTCTCCGAGCTTGGGGAAAGATTTGAGGACACCCCTCCCCGGGGCGAGTGCGTGATCGTCGTTTCCGGCGAACAGCCGGACGAAGCGCCTGCGGAGGACCTTGACGGTATGCTCAAACGCCTGCTCGATTCCGGCATGAGCGTTAAGGACGCCGCGAAGCAGGCCTCGCTCCTGCTCGACATACCCAAGAGCGAAGCCTACCGCCGCGCGACGGAATTGAAGGGATAACAACGGTAAAGACAAGCGCCTGCCGGACAGCTCCGCATAAGGAGACCGGCGGGCGTTTTTTTGCGCCCCGAGCGCGCAGTCTGTAATAATCCGACGAAAAAACGAGTATCTTCCATTATGATGAAATGGATCTTCGGAATAATGACCGTGATAGGCATCGCGGTCTTCACAGCGCGCGGTGACGGCGCGGGGGCGCTGAACGCGCTCGTTAAAGGCGGCGAAAGCGCCGTGGAGCTTTCGATATCGCTTGCGGGGTCGTACATGTTCTGGATGGGTGTAATGAATATAGCCGACGAGGCGGGGCTCGTCAAAAAGCTTGCGAAGCTCATGAGGCGGCCACTCAACCTTGTAATGCCGGATGCGGGCGAGGCGGCGGCGCCGGTAACGCTGAATCTCGCGGCAAATTTCTTCGGACTCGGCAACGCGGCTACTCCGTTCGGGATAGAGGCGATGAAAAAGCTCGACAAGGGAGACGGCAGAGCGTCGGACGATATGGCGATGTTTATAGCGCTCAATTCATCCGCGATAGAGCTCCTGCCCGCCTCGGTGATCGCGGTAAGGACCGCCTGTGGCTCTGCGTCGCCGTATGATATAGTGCTTCCGACGTTCATAGCGTCAGCCGCCGCAGCCGCAGCCGCCGTGATATCCTGCAGACTGCTTGCGAGGGTGTTCAAATGAAGGCCGCGGATATTGCAGCGCCCGCGCTCGTGGGCGTGCTCATAGTGTATGCGCTGATCAAAAAAGTCAACGTTTATAAAGCTTTTGTGGACGGCGCTGCGGGAGCGGTCCCTCAGCTTGTCGCGATACTGCCGTATCTTGCCGCGATGCTCGGCGCGATAAGCCTGCTTCGCGAGTCGGGTGCGATAGATTTTATGGTACGGCTCATAAGGCCAGCGACGGATCGGCTCGGGATAAGCAGCGAGCTCGTGCCGCTGATCGCGCTGCGACCGTTTTCGGGCAGCGCATCGCTCGCCCTGCTGAAGGATACGCTCACGGAATGCGGCGCCGACAGCCGGGTCGGGCGCGCGGCTTCGGTGCTTGTCGGGTCGACCGAGACTGTCTTCTACACCACGGCGGTTTATTTCGGTGCGGTGGGCGTTACGAAGACGCGCCACGCGATCCCCGCCGCGCTGATAAGCGGCGCGGTCGGCGTAATAGTCGGACTGCTGCTCGTAAGATAAAACGAGGAAGCTCACGGATTTGCATTTGGATAAAAGCTGTGATATAATACAAAAAAACGTGATTTGGTGCGAAAAAGTTGATTAAAAATCTTGTTTTGGTGCGAGGAAGATTATGAAAAGAAAGATCGAAGAGAAACTGTCGGAATGGAAAAAGCAAAGTAA
>CAMZAY010000084.1 GCA_947304365.1 uncultured Clostridia bacterium
CATCCAGAAGGCGGTATCCCAGTGGACCCGCGGCAAGGGTTTCGATACCTTCTGCCCCATCGGTCCTCATATCGAGACGGAGCTTGACGCTTATAACGCGCCAATCGAGACGAGGGTCAACGGCGAAGTCAAACAGCATTCCAACACAAACTGCATGACTCACGACGTGGACAAGCTCGTTTGCTATATCACCGAGTGCATGACGCTTCTCCCCGGCGACGTAATCGCGACCGGCACTCCCGAGGGTATCGGCTCCATGCAGCGCGGCGATATCGTTGAGGTCGAGATCGGCGGGATCGGCGTTCTTCGCAACAGGATAGTTTAATGGACGGTTTATCCTTGGCGGCCGTTGTGTATGAGCTCAGATCGCTCATAGGCGGCCGAATCGAAAAAGTCCAGCAGCCCGAAAGGGATGAGCTGTTATTATCGATCCATTCAGCAGGCGGCGGCTGTCGCCTGCTTCTTTCCGCTTCGCCGGAAAACTGCCGCGTCGTACTTACAGATGAAAAAAAGCCCTCGCCCGCGGAGGCGCCGGCATTCCTCATGCTCATGAGGAAATACCTTACGGGGGCAAGGATAGTAGGCATAAACCAGCCGAATCTTGACAGGATCGCGGAATTCGATATCGAGACCTATTCCGAATTGAAGGATATCGTAAAGCTTAAACTCGTCTGCGAAGTAATGGGCAGGCATTCCAATATAATTCTTTTGGATGAAGACGGCTCCGTTATTGACGCAATAAGGCGCGTCGGCCCTTCCGTATCGTCCGCGAGGATTGTGCTTCCGAAGGTCAGGTACGAATACCCGCCCTCCAAAAAGAAAAACGATCCGCTTCTGGCTGAAGCATCAGATTTTGAGTTCGTTATAAGGAATTCGATGAAACCCGAAGCTGCGCTCTCGGAAAACTTCTACGGGCTTTCCCCCGCCGTCGCAAAAAAGCTGATCGCTTCGCTCGGGTTTCCGGACTGCGGCGAAGAAGAGCTCGGGAACCGTCTTGCCAGCTTCTATGCCGATTTCCGCGAAGGAAGGTTCTACCCCTGCCTCGTTACAGCGGGAGGCGCGTACGTTTCGACGCTTCCATTCGATCCGAAGGACGGATCCGAAGTGCGGCGCTTCGGCTCCATGAATGAGGCGGTATGCGAATTCTATTCAGGGCGCGCGGCTTCGGAGAGCATAAAAAGGCGTACTTCTTCTTACGAGCACGTCATAAAAAACGCCGTAGCCAAGCTTGAAAAGAAGCTGGGCATTTTCTCCGCGGCGATCTCAAGCGAAGAGGAAAACGAAAAGCTCAGGCTATACGGCGAATTGCTTACGGCAAATCTCTATTCGGTACCGAACAAGACGGACCGCGCGGCGGTTATGAACTATTACCTCGATCCACCCGCGCTCATCGAGATCCCGCTCGATCCCAAGCTTTCCGCTGCGGACAACGCGCAGAAGTACTATTCCAAATACCGCAAAGCCAAGCTTTCGCGCGATCACGCGCTCAAAATGGCAAGCGAGGTCTCAAAAGAGCTCGATTATCTTGAGGAGCTCCTCTATACGCTCTCCTGCTGCGAGGGCGAATCGGAGCTTAACGAGATCAGACAGGAGCTTATCTCGAGCGGATATTTGCAGGAAAATCCGAAGCAGAAGCGCTCCGCCGCTCCCGTAAAGCTTCCGCCTTCAAAGCCGTATTCGTATAAGTCCCGCGACGGATTCGAGATACTCGTCGGCAAGAACAATCGCCAGAACGACAAGCTCACATTAAGCATCGCCGAACCTTCGGACACATGGCTGCACGTTAAGGATATCCACGGTTCGCACGTCATAATAAGGAACGGAGGCAGGCTGACCGATACCGCTTTGTTTGACGCCGCCATGCTTGCCGCGTATTATTCGAAGGCGCGCGGTTCCGCGACAGTTCCCGTCGATTACGCCGAAGCGAGATACGTTAAGAAGCCCTCCGGCGCAAAACCGGGCATGGTGATCTATACGCACCAGCACACCGTTTACGTAACGCCCGACGCCGATCACCTGAAAAAGCTTTAGACAGAGAGCGCTCTTACTGCATCATAGTCTTTCCCGAACAGGGCGCGGTTGATCCCCTCGGCCAGTATCCCGGACATATCCCTTACTATTGTATCAATATCCTTCGGGGTGACGATAAGGTCTTCGAGTTTTTCATCGGAGGCCTTTTTTGCAAGCGCTTCGATACTCGCTTCGCTGTCGCTTATTCCCGCCTGTGAGGCGATATAAAGAAGCGCGTCGCGGGTTATCGTCGAAGCGTGCACCACGAGCGGCACGCCTATCGCGATCACGGGTATCCCCAGACCTTCTTCGTTAAGCCCTTTTCGCAAATTGCCGACTCCGGAGCCCGGCTCGATTCCCGCGTTCGATAGCTGAATGGTCGTACTGATCCTTGACGCGCGCCTTGATGCGAGCGAGTCTACTGCGATTATAACGTCCGGCTCAACGGCATTGCTTACGCCCTTTATCATATCGAAAGATTCTATCCCCGTTGTACCGAGAACGCCGGGAGCGAGCTTCGAAATGGTCCTGAGGTTATCGGAGAATGCCCCCGGTATCGCAGAATCGAAATGTCTTGTCGCAAAAACTCCCTTGACCGTGCGCGGGCCGAGGGAGTCCGGAGTAACGTTTTCGTTTCCGAGTCCGACGACGAGCACACGCATGTTTTTGGAAAATGAAGCCATCAATCGTTCAAGCTCGCCTGAAAGCACCCGTGCGACGGATGTAAATAATTCGAGCGGCCTAAGTTCAAGCTCGCACGCTTCAAGGGTGATATAGCGCCCTTTTGATTTGCCGAGCTTCTTTGCCGCGTCGTCGTTCAATACGTCGATGCGGGATATTTCGACGCCGTCCTTTTCGTCCTTCTCCTCCGTCACGCCCTTAATATCGGGATCGAGTTCTCTCGCTTCCATTGCGAGGTCTGTATAATAACTCATCTCATTTCCTCCCGTAATAAGTCATCCGGTACAGTATCTGCGTTTTTGCAACAATATATCGGAAAAATAAAGATATATATTGAAAAAAAGCTTGCAATCGCATTTTTGTAGTGATATAATCCTGCTGTTCGAGATTTTTATAGGAGGTGAACCGATTTGGCAAACATTAAGTCAGCTATCAAGCGCGTCAAAGTGACCGAGAAGCAGAATCTTCGTAACCGTATCGTTACTTCTCAGTATAAGACCGCTGTTAAGAAGTTCGACAAGGCGTTGGAGTCCGGCGATGAGGCTCTCGTTAATGAGACTTATACCAATGCAGTCAGCATGGCGGATAAGGCTGCCGCTAAGGGCGTTATTCATAAGAACGTAGCCGATCGTAAAAAGGCTCAGCTTGCCAAGAAGCTTGCTGCCAAATAAGGTTTATCGTTAAGATTTACCCACTTGATAAAAAAGACCGATGCATTCGTATCGGTCTTTTAGTGTATTATACGGGGAATTGTCTCCATTCGTGTTTGAGCAGTACGAGCTCAAGATACTTATCCTCTTTCATCGTGCCGGATATTTTCATAAAAGCAGTATCCGACAGGTCGCCGATCAGCTTTAACAGCTCATCCTGCGTGAATCTTTTCGCCGCGTCGTAAGCCCTCTCGTTAGCGTATCTGTTGCCCTCCATAGAAGCTGCCACGTCGTTTTTGCGGCGGCCCGCGTCTATGCCGCGTCTTGCCTCGAGCATAAGCTTGAAACGGCTCACAAGGAACGCAGAGACGCTCATGGGCTCGTTCCCGTCGTCGATCAGCGCGTGAAGCGCAAGTATCCCATCCCCCGCCTTGCCGTATGTGAACATATCCAGCATATCGAACACCCTTACGTCAAGCGACGCGCGTATGCAGACGGAGATATCCTGTGCGGTAACACTGCAGCCGGGGCCGACGAAGTCTATGAGCTTATCGGTCTCGCTGACGAGATTCGCCATTTCCGTTCCGACGACGCGTACCAGGAGCTGCGCGGTATCCTGCGAAAGATGTACGCCTGCTTCAGATGCGTGCTTCATGCACCATTTAGCGCACTCGAATATGGACAGCTTGTCGAACAAGACCTCCGAATCGTTGGCTTTGGCATATTTCAATACGGAGCTGTTAGCGGGAAGCTTGCCCTTGAAGAAGAGTATGAGGAGCGTTTCATCGGGATGCGATGAAAACACGTCCATGTATTTTGCGGCCTCTATACCGTCCGCAAGCTCGTTTACAACGACGACCCTTTTGTCCGAAAACAGGGGGAGCGTTTCGCAGTTCTCGGAAAGCTCCTGAGGAGCTGGCTTATTGAGCACGCAGAAATTGAACGGCCTGAAATCCTCGGGGATCAGGTTTTCAAGCGCCTTGAGAGCCTGCGCCTTGACGTACTCCTCCTCTCCGTGAAACAACAGTGTTCCGGAGGGGACGCCGCTTTTTATTCTTTTAAAATAATCGCTGTAGTTCATGCTTTGATTATATCCGCAAAAAGGCTTGCTGTAAATATCAAAAGAGTCAATATAGACATTTTGATCCGCTTTTTAACGGGCCTCAATACATAGGGTGAGATAACGAACAGCAATATGAGCATAAGCGAGCACGTCAGCTCGGATGGCGGTATGACCTCCAGTTCTGAATACGGAAGAGCGCTTATCCGCTGCAAAAGCCATAGAGCCGTGTTGATCATCTTGTCAGGAACAAAGGCCAATGCAGCCCCGAGAGTCGGGAACACGACGCCGAGTATGACGGAGATAAAGCTCAATACTATAACGACGGAAAAGATGGGGACGGCAACGATATTCGACAAGAGCGAGTATGTCGGGAAAGTCCCGAAATAATGCGCCGAGATAAGCGCGGTCGCAGCGGTTGCGCTGAGCGTGATGAGCGCGGAGTCTAATAGCTTGCCGAGCGGACCTCCCAAGCGTTTGTTCGACCCCGGCACGATCAGCATGAATATGCCGAAACAAGCTGCGAAAGACAGACGAAAACCGACGGACCAGAATTTATACGGGGCGGCGATCAGTATAATGAGCGCCGCAAGCGAAAGCGACGATAACGGATCGCGCTTCTCCTCGACGGCGTCTGCGAGGAGTACCGTTACGCTCATTATCGAAGCCCTCACAAGGGACGGAGAAAATGCCGTGATCGCACAGTAAACCGCAAGGAACAGACTTATGACTCCAAGCCGTAAAAGAGGGTACCGCTTTGGCAGTATAAAGAACAGCAGCGCGGTAAGCACGCCGACATGAAGACCGGAGATAGTCATAAGATGCATCGTGCCGGAGGTGCGGAAGCTGTCCGCATCGTACTCGTCAATCCCCGATTTGTCGCCAAGCAGGAATGCTGTAACGATGGGCGCGTTATCCGGAAAAAGGTCATCGATTTTTTCGGCAAGGAACCGCTTTAATGAATCGAGCTTCCTCGCAACCGGCAGGGCGTTCTCTCCGATGATCTCAAAATCTGTGCATTCGGCTTTGACCGATACGCCGGATGCGAGAAGAACGAGCTGCTCGTCATAATTGTCAAACCGTTTCGCGGGCGGCTTTGCTTCGCATTCGGCTTTTATCTTATCGCCTATCTTGAGCGCGGCGCGGCCGCCTTTCACTTTCAGCTTTACGTTATACTTAAGGAGCGATCCCGACAGCGAGGCGTTAGTAAGCACGACCGTGCCGGCGTTTGAACCCGAGATCTCCCTCACCGTACCGGTAAGGACGTAATTCCCGGGCGCAAT
>CAMZAY010000085.1 GCA_947304365.1 uncultured Clostridia bacterium
CGGCGGCGTTCATGCTGGGCGCGGTCGGCGTCCAGGTCGGAACAAGATTTCTGGTTGCAGAGGAATGCACCATTTCTCAGGCATATAAAGATAAGGTACTCAAGGCGAAGGATATCGACTCCGTCGTAACGGGCAAGCGTCTCGGCCATCCCGTGCGCTCTATCCGCAACGCCTTTACGCGCGCCTATTCCAAGGCGGAATACGACAGCTCCCATGTCTCCGACGAGGAGCTTGAGAAGATGGGAGCCGGCGTTCTGAGGATCGCCGCCCGCGAGGGTGACGTCAAGAACGGCTGCGTGCTCGCGGGACAGGTCGCGAGCATGGTCACCAAGGAGCAGCCCGCGCGTGATATCATCGTTGAGATGTTCACCGAGGCGGAGGAAGTTTTGAAGGGTGCGGCAAAATGGGTAAAATAGCATTGATTTTTTCGGGACAGGGCGCGCAGTACAGCGGCATGGGAAAGGCGCTTTATGACGCTTCTCCCGCAGCGAAGGCGGTCTTTGATCTGGCGGATTCCATCCGTGAGGGTACCTCCGCGCAGTGCTTTGAGGGCGCTGCCGGGGAGCTGAACCGCACCGTCAACACCCAGCCCTGCGTATTTACCGCAGACCTCGCGGCGGCGTATGCCGTGAAGGAAGCGGGCATCGTGCCCGACTGCGTGGCGGGCTTCTCTCTCGGAGAGATCGCGGCGCTGGCTTATTCGGGCATCCTCACCGACGAGGAGGCGTTCCGCCTCGTGTGCAAGCGCGGTGAGCTGATGGACAAGGCGGCGAAGGAGAATCCCGGCGCGATGGTGGCAGTCATGAAGATGACGCCCGCTCAGGTCGAGGAGGTCTGCGCAGGCTTTGACAAGACCTATCCCGTGAACTACAACTCCCCTGCCCAGACGGTCGTCGCGACGACGAGCGAAAGCGCCGACGCGTTCTGCGAGGCGGTCAAGGCGGCAGGCGGCAGAGCCAAGCAGCTCCCGGTCAGCGGCGCGTTCCACTCTCCCTTTATGGCGGACGCGGCTGCGGGACTTGCCGACTACATGAAGGACGTTGACTTCAAGGAGCCGGCGCTCCCGATTTACTCGGACTACACCGCGAAGCCCTATGAGGGCGACTACAAGGAGCTTGTCAGGGCGCAGGTCGAGAACCCCGTGCGCTGGCAGACCATCGTTGAAAACATGATCGCCGAGGGCGTCGACACCTTCATCGAGGTCGGCGTCGGCAAGACGCTGACGGGACTGATCAAGCGCATCGACGAGAACGTCGCGGCGTTCAAGGCGGAGACGCCCGAGGACATCGCGAAAATCGTGAACAGATAATATGAGCGGCAGCGCGGAAGCGATTGCCGATAGGTACATATAATATGAAAAAGCAATTTTACAAATTTTCGGCGCTGATTCTGGCGGCGGTCTGCGGTGCGGCGGCACTTTCCGCCTGCGGCGCGAAGCCGGCTGAGAACACGCAGACAACGGCAGCGGCTGTAACGGAGGCCGCGACAGACGCCGCGACAGACGCCGCAACAGAAGCGGTTCAGACGACCGAGGAGCCGACACGCGCGGCGGACGAGTTCGTCAGGACGGTGCGTGTTGAGAGCTGGGAGACCAAATACGGCGACGAAACACGCGAGTATTTCTGTCAGCAGCCCGAGCTTTTGATTCAGTCCGCGGATGCGGACGCAATCAACGCGGAGATAGCCGAGCGCTGCAATAAGATTTTTGACGCGTATGACAGCGGCAAGCCGATGGAGGACTTTTCCAAGGGCGCGGAATACAAGGCGTATCTCAACGGCAAGACGCTGAGTCTGGTGTTTATCGACCGTGCTCCCGTCAATCAGTCCGTCTATTATTACGTATATAATATCGACGTGGAAAGCGGCTCGCGCCTTGACGACGCGGAGCTGATCGCACGCTCGGGCAACGACGCGGATACCGCGCACGCTCAGCTGGCGGAAAGAGTCGCGGAGTACTTCGACGCAAAGACTGCCGAGATGCAGGGCGGCATGGATACGGTTATTGCGAAGTGCCGTGAAAAGACGCTCAGCGACGAGTATCTCGGCAAGGCGCAGTATTACCTCGCCGACCGCAACACGCTCAGCGCGGTATTTGCTTACAACTGGGTAGCAGGTGCGGAGCAGTATCTGGACACCACCGAGGTATTTCCTCATTTACCCCAATATTGATTACAGAACCTAACGGAAAGAAGGCGTATTCATATGAATTTTCAGGATAGAACCGCCGTCGTGACAGGCGGCTCCCGCGGTATCGGTCTCGCGATTGCCAAGAAGCTCGCCGAGGGCGGCGCGAATATCGCGATCCTCTATGTCGGAGACGAGAGCGAGGGCTTGAATGCAAAGGCGGAGCTGGAGCAGTACGGCACCAAGGTGGAGCAGTATTTCTGCAACGTCGCGGATTTCGCCGCCTCCAAGGAAGTCGTCGACAAGGTCATCGCGGATTTCGGCGGCATCGACTACCTGATCAATAACGCGGGCATCACCCGCGACAAGCTCGTGCTCAACATGGAGGAGAGCGACTTTGACGCGGTTATCAACGTCAACCTCAAGGGCACCTTCAATATGATCAAGCACACCTACAAGCACTTCATGAAGAAGCGCTTCGGCAGGATCGTCAGCACCTCCTCGATCGTCGGTCTGATCGGCAACGCGGGACAGGCGAACTATGCCGCTTCCAAGGCGGGCATCATCGGCATGACCAAGTCCGTAGCCAGAGAGCTTGCGGGCAGAGGCGTGACCGTCAACGCGGTAGCGCCCGGCTATATCGGCACCGATATGACCAACGCCCTTTCCGACAAGGTCAAGGAGACCATGAAGGCGCAGATCCCCGCCAAGAGGATCGGTACGCCCGAGGACGTCGCCAATGTGGTCGCGTTCCTCTGCTCCGACGAGGCGGCTTATGTGACAGGAGAGGTTATCCGCGTGGACGGCGGTCTCGCGATTTAAGGAGGGCATTATGGCAAGACGAGTGGTAGTAACGGGATTGGGTGCCGTCAGCCCTGTGGGCAACGACGTCCCGACTATGTGGAATAATATGATAAACGGCGTGTGCGGCATCGACGAGATAACCGCGTTCGACACCTCCGATCTGAAGGTTCATATCGCCGGCACCGTAAAGGATTTTCAGCCCGAGCTTTACTTTGAAAAGCGAGAAGCCAAAAAGCTTGATATCTACTGCCAGTACGCCATGGCGGCGGCTCAGCAGGCGGTCGATGACAGCGGCATCCTCGGTCATATCGACGAGAACCGCTTCGGCGTCTACATCGGCGCAGGCATCGGCGGACTGAATACTTTTGTGAGCAATACCGTCGGTCTGGAGCTGGGTGGCCCCAGAAAGGTATCTCCGTTCTTTATCCCCATGATGATCGGCAATATCGCGACGGGCAATGTCGCGATCCGCTTCGGCGCAAAGGGCGTTTCGCTTTCCGTCATGAGCGCGTGCGCAACGGGAACCAACTCCATCGGCGAGGCGTTCCACGCCGTCAAGGACGGCTATGCCGACGCGATCATCGCGGGCGGCGCGGAGGCAGTCGTCGCAAGACTGACCATCGCGGGCTTCCAGAACATGAAGGCGCTTTCCACCAATCCCGACCCGGGCAAGGCGTCCCGTCCGTTTGACAAGGACAGAGACGGCTTCGTCATGGGTGAGGGCGCGGGTATGCTGATCCTTGAGGAATACGAGCACGCCAAGGCGCGCGGCGCGAAGATATACGCCGAGTTCAGCGGCTACGGCAATACCTGCGACGCGCACCACGTCACCGCTCCCGATCCCGAGGGCGCCGGACTTGCCAGAGCAATCGCGATCGCGTTTGAGGAAGCAAACGTCGCGGACGACGCGAACGTCTATATCAACGCGCACGGCACCTCCACCCACCTCAACGACCTCACCGAGACGATGGCGATCAAGAAGGCTCTCGGAGAAAAGGCGTATGACGCGAGCATCAGCTCGACCAAGTCCATGACAGGTCACATGCTCGGCGCGACGGGCGCGATCGAAGCGATCGCGGCAGTCAAGGCGATCGAGGAGGGCGTAGTGCCTCCCACCATTAACCTCGACGAGCCGGACGAGGGACTTGACCTCGATTACACGCCGAAGGTTGCGAAAAAGCGCGACATCGACGTCGCCGCATCCACCAATCTCGGCTTCGGCGGTCATGACGCCTGCGTGGTATTCAAGAAAATAGCTGACTGATAAATAACAAATCGAAAAGGATTGTTTCAGATGTTCAATATAGAAGAAATCAAGGAATTAATGGCGCTGCTGGAGAACTCCTCTCTGTCCGCGCTCGAGGTACAGCAGGACGACGTCAAGGTGCGCCTTGAAAAGCCCGCTGTCACCGTTGCGGCTCCCGTTGCCGTTCCCGCTCCCGCGCCTGTTGCGGCTCCCGCTCCCGCTCCCGCGCCTGTTGCGGCTCCTGCGCCTGCCGATGCGGGCAAGGCGATCAATGCGCCGATCGTCGGCGTGTTCTACGCCGCTCCCTCTCCCGACAGCGAGCCTTATGTCAGCGTCGGCAAGAGAGTCAAGAAGGGCGACGTCGTCTGCATTATCGAGGCGATGAAGTGCATGAATGAGATCCAGGCGGAGGAGGACGGCGAAATCACCGCTGTTCTTGCGACCAACGGCGAGCTGGTTGAGTACGGTCAGCCGCTCTTTGCCATCAAATAAGGAGATTTTGATGAATCAGGAAGAAATCAAGAAGATTCTGCCTCACCGCGACAACATGCTGCTGGTCGAGGAGTCCGAGACGGTGGACGAAACCACCGCCAAGGGCAGATATACCATCAAGGGCGACGA
Organism: uncultured Clostridia bacterium; assembly: GCA_947304365.1. Classification (GTDB taxonomy): domain Bacteria; phylum Bacillota; class Clostridia; order Christensenellales; family CAG-138; genus UBA3857. The sequence continues at coordinate 4,796 of CAMZAY010000085.1, forward strand.
GTTCTTTTTGCAGGGTCATTTTCCGGGCAACCCCGTTGTGCCGGGCGTTATCCTCTGCGAGATGATGGGTCAGGCAAGCTGCTGCCTGCTCGCCGACAAGGTGAGCGACTGCACTCCCTACTTCACCAAGATGAACAACGTCAAGTTCAAGAACCCCGTCAAGCCCGGCGACACCCTCGAGAGCGTCTGCACCCTCACCAAGAACAGAGGGCCGTTCTACTTCATCGACGCCAAGGGCTACGTCGGCGGCAAGCTCTGCGTTTCGGCTGAGCTGAGCTTCGCGCTCGTTCCCAACGAAAAATAAACCAGATCCAGAGGTTAATGAAATGTTTTCTAAAATTCTGATTGCCAACCGCGGCGAGATTGCGGTGCGTATTATCCGCGCCTGCCGCGAGATGGGCATTTCCACCGTAGCGATCTACTCTCAGGCGGACAAGGACGCCATGCACGTCCAGCTCGCCGACGAGAGCTACTGCGTGGGCGGCAACCGCGTTGCGGACAGCTATCTCAACATTCCGGCTATCCTCACGGTAGCGGTTGAGAGCGGCGCGCAGGCGATTCACCCCGGCTACGGACTGCTCAGCGAGAACGCCAAGTTCGTTTCTCTGTGCGAGCAGTGCAATATCAACTTCATCGGCCCGACCTCCTCCATGATCGGTATGCTCGGCGACAAGGACATGGCGCGCAAGACCATGCGTGCGGCAGGCGTCCCTGTCACGCCCGGCTGCGATATCGTCGAGGACGTGGCGCGCGCAAAGGCGGAGGCGGAGAAAATCGGCTTCCCGCTGCTGATCAAGGCGCGTTCGGGCGGCGGCGGCAAGGGTATCCGCCGCGTCGACAGCATCGACCAGTTTGAGGACGCCTTCCTTTCCGCTTCT
>CAMZAY010000086.1 GCA_947304365.1 uncultured Clostridia bacterium
AGATCTCGGTGCCGTCCCAATCGACGAAGGTGACGGTGTAGGTGTTGATCTCATATACCGCATTTACGCACATATCGATCCAGATGAAGGAGATATCCTCGTCCCATTCAACGAAGTGATACCCCGTTACCTCCGGGGGCTCGGGAGCCGGCGCCGCGGAGCCATATTCGACCTCGACCTCGCAGAGGAACTCGCCGTCAAAGCCGTAGAATTCGACCAGGTAGGTATTGATCTCATAGATCGCGGTCACCACAAGATCCCCGGTCACGCAGCTAATATCGGTATCCCATTCGACGAAGTGATACCCCGTGACCTCCGGGGGCTCGGGAGCCGACGCCGCGGAGCCGTGGTTCACATAAACGTGGCCCAGATAAGCGTCCTCATAGCCGTAGAATTCGACCAGGTAGGTGTTGATCTCATAATCGGCATAGACGGTGAGCTCTTCGGTGATGCAGTCAAGCTCCTCATCCCAGCCGACGAAATGGTAGCCCTCATGCTCGGGCGGCGCGGGAGGAGTCAGGCTATCGCCGTAGTTTACGCTGAGAATATCGATGGTTTCACCCGTCAGGCCATCAATGAACTCGATCTCGAACACTATGACGTAATACTCTGCGGTAACGGTCATATCGGAGGTCACGTTCGTAAGATCCGCGGGATACCCGTCGATTTCCCAGCCGGAGGAATAATAGCCCTCATGCTCGGGGATCGCGGGAGGAGTTACGGAAAAACCGTGTTCGACGGTCACGGTCGAAACGGTCTCGCCCGTAAGCCCGTCAACGAATGTGACGGTGTGCTCCTCAGCGCCGAATACGGCATAGAGGAGATCGTAGTTATATGTGCCGTAATACCAATAGGTGCTTGCGGCGACGAGCGTGCCCATCTGATCGTACCAGCCCTCGAAAACGGCGCCGTCCTTTGCATAGGCATAGACGCAGGGATCGGCCGAGCTCGTGCGCATGAAGCCGACCGCGCCATCGCCCTCGGCGATCACGCACATATCCGCAAAGCTTACGCCGCGCAGGTCAATGGTCTCGAGATTATCGTTTCTGCGGGCATAGATGTTGACGAGCGCCGTTAAACCGCTGCAGTCGAGAGAGGTGAGCGTGGGGGAGTATTCGATCGAAAGCGTTACGAGCGCCGGATTGGAGGAAACGTCGAGGCTCGTTATGGGATTGCCGCCGCAGCTCAGCAAAATGAGGTTCGGGCAAAGCGAGGGATCGAGGCTAGTTATAAGGTTGTTCCCGCAGAGCAGGTTCTCAAGCGTGGGCGTCTGCGTAAGATCCAAGGAGGTCAGCCTGTTGCCGCCGCAGCGGAAGAGGGTCACGGCGGAGCAGTCCGCAAAGTTTATGGTCTGCAGATCGTTGTTGTCGCAGTAGATGCTGTTAAGCGAGGTATCGCCGTGCAGATCGAGCAGCACGAGCTCGCAGTCCTGCGCCTGCAGGCCTGTCAGGTTAGTGCAGTTATAGGCGTGGATCTGCTGCACGGGGAGGCTGTTCACGTTTATGCTCTTGACCCTTGAGCTGTGCGCATCGAGCACCTTGAGGGAGCTGCAGCCCGTCAATGAAAGCGCGAACATATTCGGGTTATCGTAACAATACAGGTATTCGAGCTCGGCAAGGCCGGCCAGATTCAGGCTGCTCATCAGGTTATCCGAGCAGTCGAGCCTGTAAAGGCGGGGGCTCCCGGAAACGTTGAGCTCCGTAAGGAGATTGCAGCTGCAGTAGAGCTCGAGCCGCTTGGACGATGCGACCGTCAGCGAGGCAAGCCGGTTGTCGGAGCAATCGACGTAGGACAAATTTGTAAAGTACGAAAGATCGAGGCTCGTCAGATCGTTGCCCTCGCATTCGAGGTAATACAGCGTTGATGAGCTGTATGAGAGCCCGCCGACCGAATCAAGGCCGCAGCCGTCGCACATGAGCTCCTTAAGGCTGCAACCGGCGAGACCGAGGTTGAGCTCTCCGCCGGTAAGCGTCACACCGGACATCCACAGGTATTCCAGCGAGCCGCAGCCCGTAAGATCGAGCTCATGCAGGGGAGTGAAGCTTATATCGAGCTCCCTGAGACTGCTGCAGTTGATTATGTTGAGATCCGTTATGGGAAGCTCGTAAAGGTAAAGCTCGGTAATGGGCGAATACGCCGTCCAGAGGGCGGTGAGGCTCGTGTTGTTTTCAAGATCGAGCTCCTCTATGCCCGTCCCGTAAACATAGAGCTCCTCGAGGCTCACGCAGTCCGAGGTATCGAGCGCCGTTAAGCCGGTATATCCCACGGAAAGGAGCCTGAGCGACGTGCAGCCTTCAAGATCGAGAGCGGTAAAATCGTTTTCGTTTGCCAGGATCTCCTCAAGAAGCGGGCAGCCGTACACGGAGAAGTTTGTCAACCCGCAAGCCATAACGTTTACGGACGTGAGATACGGGTTATCGTAAACGTGAACGGCAAGCATTTCGTGCCCGTGGAAATCAAGGGAAGTGAATTCGTTGTTGTTGGCATGCAGTATCCTGAAGCTGCCCGTATCCGTAAAGGTCAGGCTGCTCAACCTGTTGTAGCCGCAATAGACCACGTAAAGGTCGGGAAGCCCGTCGAGGGCGAGCGACGTGAGCAGGTTGCGGTAGCAGTAGAGGCTCGCAAGAGTCACGCACCCGGATATGTTCAGGGTCGTGAGCGCGTTCCACGAGCAGTCGAGCGTGGACAGGTTCCAGCAGCCGTGAACGTCAATATAGGTCAGTTCGGGGTTATGGGTCACTGCAAGGGTCTGTATGTTGGTATCGTATGCTTCCAGTCTCTTAAGGCCGGTGACGCCCGTAAGATCGATAGAGGTCAGGTTCGTGCAGCCGTAGGCATAAAGATACTGCAGCGAAACGGCGGGCGTAAGATCGAGGCCCGTCACCGCCGACTGATAGCAGGAGAGCGTGTTGAGGGCGGTACAGCCCGTGGTGCCGAGGCTCGTCATGGGATTCTTTGCGCAGTAAAGATGCGTGAGCGAGGCGCAGTTTTCAACGTCGATCAGGGTCAGGCTGAGGTCGACGGCATACACCTTTTCCGTGCCGGTCCCGCTCAGTATGAGCTGCCTGAGCTCCGGCGTGTCGTTGAAATTGAATGTCTTTCCGGGGAGCGGGTTATCGCTCGCGGAGAATATTTCAAGCGCGGGCTTGGAATGATCCATTTCGATATCGTTGAGCAGGTTGCCGTCGCAGCGGAATTCAGCGAGCGCACCGCAGCCCGTGACGCTTATCGCGGTCAGCGCGTTATGGCTCACGTCAAGGAAGTTAAGCGACGCTTTGCCGCCGAGGGTGAAGGAGGCAAGCTGATTGTATGAGCAGTCTATGCGCTCGGTGGGGATGAACGCCGGCAGAGTAAGGCTTGCGATCGCGTTGTGACTGCAGTTGAGGTCTATGATATAGGTCCTCGAGAGGTCGAGCGCCGCAAGCTGATTATGGGAGCAATCGAGCGTCTGCAGCACGGTCGCCGCGTTCAGGCCGAGGCTCGTCAGCTCGTTCCCTCCGCATTTGAGGGTCTCGAGATCGTCAAAGCACGATAGGTCGAGGCTCGTCAGCTCGTTCCCGCCGCAAATCAAGGTCTTGACGGCGTCCCCCGTATAGGGATCGATGTAAAGAGACGTTATCCGGTTATTACTGCAGTTCAAAAGCTCAAGCATATCGCATCTTGAAATGCTGAGGCTCGTCAGGCCGCCGTTCGCGCAGTTGACGGTTTTGAGCTTGTCGCTTCCGGAGCAGCCGAGGTATTCGAGGCACGGGCAGTCATAGCAATAGAGATGCAGAAGATCGGGACAGTTCACGGCGTAAACCCTCTTGAGCGCATTCCTGCCGGTTACGTCAAGCGAGGTGACGCCCGAGCCGGATATATCGACCTCCTCAAGCAAAGGATTAGAGCCGAAGCAGACGGCTTTGACGTAAACGGAGCCGCTGATATCCAGCTCGCGAAGCGCAGGCAGATCCGAGACCATGACATTTTCGAGGTAACCGTTGTTGTTGGCGATATTGAGATACTCGAGCGCATTGCATCCGAAACAGCTTATACCGTTCAGCCTGCAGTTTCGGCAGTTGAGGCTTGCGAGCTGACTGCAGTAGGAAGTATCCAGCACGGTAAGGCTCGTAAGGCCCTCGCAGTTCAAAGCGGTCAGCGGGTTATAGCTCACGTCTACCGAAGCAAGCGCGCCGAGCGCGGAAATGTCGATAGCGGTCAGCTGATTGCTGTTAAGATTAAGATGCTCCAGATGCCAACCGTTTTCGGTATTGACGGAGGTCATGGAATTGCGGGCGGCCTCCAGATAACGGAGCGCGGAGCCCGCGGGGATGTTCAGCGCGGTCAGGCTGTTGTCACAGCATTCCAGCCACTGCAGAGAATCACAGAAGGAAAAATCGAGCGACGTAAGCCCGCAGTTATTGCAGACAAGCTTTTCGAGCCCGTAATCGTAACTAAGATCGATCGAGCCTAAATTGTTTTGGCTGCAGTCAAGCTCCGTGAGCCAATGCTTGTTCCCCGTGCCGACCAGCGTCGTTATCAGGTTGTTGGCGCAATAGACCTTCTCGATACCTATATTCGTGGAGATATCGAGCCGCGTCAGACGGCTGTCGGTGCAGTAGATCCCGCACAGGCTGCCGCAGCCGTAGGTATTGAGCTGGTTCATGTATATGTTTCCGGAGACGTCCACGTTTTCCAGCGTCTCACAGCCGCTCACGTTCACATAATTGATGTAGCTTTCCGAGCACTCCACGATCCTGAGGAGCGGCGCGTAGGAAAGGTTCAGGTCGCCTATGACCCCTATGCCGCTTATCTCAAAGCTCCTCAGCGCGGTGCCGTAGTTCGCGTCGCCCGAAAGCCAGCTCAGGCTGAAGCCCGCCTTGCAGTTGTTTTCCCAAGCGGAGGGATCGTTCTTGATGCTCTCATAATTGTTCATGAGCTTTGCGCCGTTCTTCACGCCCGCGCTGTTCGAGGTCTCGAAGAAGGCGGAGAGCTTGTTGACGTCCGGCAGATAGTACGAGCCGTCGCGCAGAGCCTCCGGCATATCTACCGGCTTGCCCTGCACGTAATACGCGGGGTGTTCGGGGCCGTATGGCACGGCGGGCTCGGGCTCGTTCGCGGGCTCCGGTTCCGTTGCGGGTTCGGGCTCGTTCGCGGGCTCGGGCTCCGTTGCGGACTCGGGCTCCGTTACGGGGACAGGTTCTTTCGCGGGAACGGGCTCGGTTACAGGCTCGGGCTCGGGTTCTTTTGCGGGAGCGGTCTCCCCCGCCTCATCGGACCCCGCTTGCGGGATCGGTCCATCGGGAACGGGCGCAGGCGCTTCCTCCGGCGCTTCGGCGCGCGGCATATCCTCTCCGCGGGAAGCCCCGCCCGATAATGAAAAAGCCCCCGCGAAAGCCGCCGTAGGCATGAGCGATACGGCAAGCAGAAGCGAAAGCAGCAGAGCTAATACTTTTTTCATAATACCCTCCTTTTTATTCGGTTGTGTTCATAGAGAAAGAAACGACGGGACGACCCGCAAAAAAGGCTGTTCACTACCGTTAATATACCATTTTGGCCCAAGCCTGTCAACATAAAAAAGGCTCCCGCCTTAAAAAGCGGGAGCCT
>CAMZAY010000087.1 GCA_947304365.1 uncultured Clostridia bacterium
CGTGCCCGAATCATAATTTGGTTTTAGGTCTGAATATCAAAGCGAATATGTAACCGAATGCGATCGCTGCGGTGATTCCCGCGGCGGTCGCTTTTATTCCGCCCGTCAAAGCGCCGAGTAAGCCGCTCTCCTTTGCTCCCTCGATCGCGCCCTTGCCAAGCGCGTAACCGAAACCGGTCAAGGGTACGGTAGCGCCGGCTCCGCCGATATCGACGATGGGCTGATACAGTCCGAGCCCCGTCAGTATTACGCCTGATGTGACGAACAGAACGAGTATCCTTGCAGGGGTGAATCTTGTAAGGCTGATCAGGAGCTGTCCCACCGTGCAGATCGCCCCGCCGATCAGGAAAGCAAAAACGTAATCCGTAAACGAGCTCATACGGCCCTCCTTTCGATCACGGCGGCGTGCGCGATAGAAGGTATGCTTTCACCCTGGAGGCTTGAGAGAGGGCTTAAAAGCGCTCCTGTTGCAACAAACAGAACCCTCTCGATCTCGCCTTCTTCAAGAGCGGGCAGTATCGTGGATGAAAGCACGGCAGCGCAGCAGCCGCAGCCGCTTCCGCCGCAGATGACTTTCTGATCTTTTGAGTAGATCATTTTGCCGCAGTCAAGATGATTATGGCTCACGTCATACCCCTTACCTTTGCAAAGCTCGTAAAGCATCTCGCTTCCGAATGAACCGAGATCGCCCGTGATTATCCTGTCATAGCAGTCCGGTTCGAGTTTATTCTCTGTCAAGTGAGCGCAGATAGTCGAGGCGGCGGCGGGCGCCATCGCAGCTCCCATATTGCTCGCGTCGGTAACGCCGTAATCGCAAACGCGCCCTATGGTCCCTCCCGTGATCCTTATCTTACCGAATATCCCATCCACAGCTTCTTCGGACGAAGCGACCGCAACAGCGCCGGCGCCTGTAACGGTCCTCTGCGCAGTGGGAGGCGACTGAGTGCCCATCTCCAACGGGTAGCGGAATTCTCTTTCCGATGATGAAAAATGACTGCTCGCGCCGCATACCGCCAAGCTGGAGAAGCCCCCGTCGGTGAGCATCGCCGTTGTGATAAGGCTTTCCGCCATCGTGGAACATGCGCCGTACACACCGATAAAAGGGGACCTAAGTTCCCTTGCGGCAAATCCGGCTGCGATTATCTGGCTTAACAGATCGCCGCCCATAAAGAAATCGATATCCTTCGGCTCCTTATTGATCTTTGCGAGCGAAAGGCGCACGGCGCTTTCGAGCATCCTGCTCTCCGCCTGTTCCCAGCTTTCAAGGCCGATCGTATCGTCCTTGTAAACCGTGTCGAACAGATCTCCGAGCGGCCCTTCCCCCTCCTTCGGCCCAACGAACGACGCCGATGAAACGATCCTCGGCGCAGACGGCAGGATAAACGACTGCATACCTATCTTTTTGCTCATGTGATCTATACCTCGTTAAAAGATTACTTCGATTCATATTTTTTGCCGGAAGGTATTTTTTATGTAAAAAAGCCCCGCTTTAAAAAGCGGAGCCGTGATAACAGATAAGACTATTGTATTTTTGAAATGAACGCCCGTGCGAGAGATCGTATCGTTTCCAGATCGCCGTTTTTGACCGCGGCGACGTTGTAGATCCCGCTGCTTATCCCGAAAGCGACAGCCCCGGCTTTAAGGAACGCTTCGATATTATCAGGCGTTATCCCTGCGACAGCGGCCATCGGGATGTGCCCGAGAGGCGCACGAAGCGCTTTGAAGTAATCGACGCCGAGAACGCCCGCCGGGAATACCTTAACGATATCCGCGCCAAAGGAATAAGCCGAAACGATCTCGCTCGGCGTCATGGCGCCGGGTATCGATATCATTCCGAGGCGCTTGGTCTCTTCGATCACCGCTTTATCCGTATTGGGCGAAATGATAAATCCCGCTCCGGAATCACAAGCCAAACGGACCTGCTCAACGGTCAAGACGGTGCCTGCGCCGACTATACTGTCTTTCGGCAGCTTTTCGATAAGCTGCGAGATGCTTTCGGCAGTGTGCTCAACGCCTTTTTCCTGCTCGAAGGTTACTTCGAATGCGCGTATTCCGCAGTCGTAAAGAGCGAGAGAAGCGGGAATGAGCTCCTCCGCGGTGAACCCGCGCGAGATGGCGATTATCCTGGTATCCTTTATCAGCTTCAGCGTATCCATTTCATATCATTCCTTTAAAACCGTTTTGCCTGAACGCTTCATAAACAACAACAGCGACGGAATTCGACAGATTCAGGGATCTCTCGTTCGGACGCATGGGGATCCTTGCGGTCTGCCCCGGGTGTGAAGATAGCAGACGTTCGCCAAGCCCGGCTGTCTCTTTGCCGAAAACGAGGAAATCGCCCTCCTTGAATTCGATATCGGCGTAGCTCCTTTCGGCGTGCGTCGAGAAAAGATAGAAATTCGCCCGCGGATTGTTCCGTTCCACTTCTTCAAAACTGTCGTAATAAAATATCTCGAGATCCTTCCAGTAATCAAGGCCTGCTCTTTTCAGCTGTCTGTCGTCAACCGAAAAGCCGAGCGGACGAACGAGGTGCAGTCTGCACCCCGTTACTGCGCATGTTCTTGAAATGTTACCGGTGTTTTGAGGGATCTCCGGCTCCACAAGCACAATGTTGAACATTACCAATACTTGATGCCTTTGTAGAAATTAACGCCGTTGATGGTCGTGTAATACTGTGTGAAATCCTCATACGGGTGCCAGACAATGCCAAGGTAGGCGGCCCTGAAGAAGAATACGGTCTTCGGCATGGTAGCGCCGTGCTCCGAGAATACGTAGCGTGCGGCGGTCAATGTTTTTTGATTCGGCTCGTAGCCTTCGAGCTGTGCTTCGGTGCAGAACTGATTGTGCTGGAAAAGCACTCCGCGTACCGTGTTCGGGAAAATGGTGGTCTTGTCGTCAAGCACCCTGTTTAATATAACGCTCGCGATCGCGCGAAGATCCTCCTGCCCGCCGTAAGGCTGTTCACGCCTTAAATACCTTGCAACGAGTATGATATCATCCTCCGAGAACTGACCCGGATATACTGTATGATAGGACTCCGGCTTAGGCGTGTTCGTGGGCTTTGCAGTGGGTTTGGCTGTCGGCTTCGCGGTGGGCTTTGCGGTCGGCTTTGCCGTCGGCTTGGGCGTGGGAGTGGGCTTCGGCGTCGGTGTGGCATACGAGCCGAGCGTAATGAATTCCTCCGCGACGTAGCCGGTCAGCTCGCCGTACATGACCTGATACCAGCCTTCGAGCTTGCCCGTAATGAATACCTTTTCGCCGAGATTGAGTTTACCGAGTATATCGGATCCGGTACTGGGCTTTGAACGAAGATTTACGCCGTTTCGATTGATATGCGCCGCCCAATAGCCGACGGATTCCATCGGAACCGGCGACGGAGTCGGCGTCGGGCCCGGAGTGGGCGCGGGAGTGACGGCTTCTGCGGTTTCGGAAACCGTATTCGGTTCAACGGCAGCCGCAGTCTCCGAATACGCGGGCTCGTCTGTCTGTTTGACAGAATACACGGGAACGGGGATATCCACCGCCTCGGCGTCTAATGAAACTCCGCGGTCACGATCGCATGCGGAAGACAAGCCGAGCAGCATGATGAGCATGATTGTAACTGATATAAGCTTTTTCATTTGTTGCATTCAGCCTCCTTCCACATATGATTATACATCAAACAATGTATTTATTCAAGTCTTCGCTGGTTTTTTGGATATTAAGGCGGGATTCGACGTAATTCCTGTCAATGACAACGTCTATCATCGGATGATCGCCGGTGGCGTTGAAGGAGATATCGTCGAGCAGGTTTTCGATGATCGTGTGCAGTCTCCTCGCGCCGATATTCTCGCTCGTCTCATTTGCACGGAACGCTGCTTCTGCGATCGCGCGCTTCGCTTCGTCGTCGATCTTAAGACGTACATTATCCGTTTCGAGCAGCGCCTCATACTGCTTTATGACGGCGTTTTCTGGCTGAGTAAGTATCCTTTCGTAATCCTCTACTGTGAGAGCGTTGAGCTTTACGCGGATGGGGAACCTTCCCTGAAGCTCGGGGATAAGATCGCTCACCTTGGATACGTGGAATGCGCCCGCGGCGATGAAGAGCATATAATCGGTCTTTACCGGGCCGTATTTGGTGTTCACGGTGCTTCCCTCGACTATGGGAAGAATATCCCTCTGCACGCCCTCGCGCGAGACGTCCGCCCCTGATACTGCGCCGGAAGCGGCTATCTTATCGATCTCGTCAATGAAAATGATGCCGTCCTGCTCGGCGCGTTCGATCGCGCGGTCGATGACCTCGTCCATATCGATCAGCTTATCCGATTCTTCGGCGACGAGTATCCTTCGCGCTTCGGAAACAGGGACCTTCCTCTGCTTCTTTCTCTTCGGGAGCATCCCGCCGAACATCTCGTTGAGATTGAGATCGATTCCCATCGCGAGCATCGCGTCGTTGCCGCTTGCGGATTCGGTCACTTCAACGTTTACTATCTCATTTTCGAGAGCGCCCTTCCTCAGCGCTTCGAGCACCGATTCGCGCTTGGACTTCCTCTTCTGCTTTTCCTCCTCCGTGAGCTCGGGAGCTTTTACGGAATTATCGTTGGGGTTGAGCAGCATTTGAAGACCGAACAGCGTAGCCGCCTTGCTTGCCTTTTTTGCCGCTTCCGGATCCTCGCATAATATGTCGACGAGCCTCTGCTCCGCTGCGGCTTCCGCCATCATGTGTACGCGCTCGTACTCCGACTGCTTGCAAAGGCGGATGGAAGCCTCCACAAGGTCGCGTACCATCGAATCGACGTCCCTGCCGACGTAGCCGACCTCGGTGAATTTGGTCGCCTCGACCTTAACGAAAGGCGCGTCGACGAGCTTTGCAAGCCTTCTTGATATCTCAGTCTTGCCGACGCCGGTCGGTCCCATCATGATTATGTTTTTCGGCGTGATCTCTTCGCGAAGCTCAAGAGGTAGCCTTGAACGGCGATAACGGTTGCGCAGGGCTATCGCGACGGAGCGCTTTGCTTCATCCTGACCGATTATGTAACGGTCGAGCTGTTCCACGATCTGTTTGGGAGTTAGCATCGTCACACCTCCTCTACCGTCACGTTGTTGTTGGTGTAAACGCAGATATCCGACGCGATGAGTATCGCTTTCCTTGCGATCTCGTTCGCTGAGAGATCGGTATTCTGCTTCAGCGCCCTTGCCGCAGCAAGCGCGTACATTCCGCCGGAGCCTATCGCGGCGATACCGTCGTCGGGATAAATGACCTCGCCGGTGCCGGAAACGATCAAAAGCTCGTCCTTGTCGGCGCAGATGAGAAGCGCCTGGAGCTGACGCATGACCTTGTCGTTTCGCCAATCCTGCGCAAGAGCGACAGCGGCGCGTGAAAGTCTGCCGCCGAACTGCTCGAGCTTGCTCTCAAAGCGGTCGCAAAGCGTGAATGCGTCCGCTACCGAACCGGCGAAACCGACAACGACATTGCCGTTATAGATCCTTCTGACCTTTTTTGCGGTATGCTTCATTATGGTATTTTCGCCAAGCGTTACCTGACCGTCGCCCGCAATGGCGCAGCCGGTTTCGCTCTTAACGGCGACTATG
>CAMZAY010000088.1 GCA_947304365.1 uncultured Clostridia bacterium
AGCTGCTTGATTTAATTCTTTTGTCTAACTTTTTGGGTTCAGTTCACCGCCCGGGGGTGTTTTTTTGGGTTTTATATAGACAAAGCCCGCAAAAAGTGATAGAGTAATTATGTATATGCCGTGCGTTACGCTAAAAGGAGGTATCTCTTCAATGAAGAAGCTGCTCAGCATAGTGCTTGTTATCGTTATGACCGCCGCGATCGCGCCCTTGGGCGCTGTATCCGCCGAAAGGGCCAATGCCGGATCGGCCGCGCCCGTCAACCCCGGCGCGGTAAGGATCGACGACCGCGAGATCGTCGGCACAGACCCAGACGAGATCGTCACGCTGATGGTCAAGCTGAAGGGCGCGCCTGCCGCCTCCAAGGCGGGGAGCCTTACCGGAAGGGCCGCGTCAGACGCCGCCGCCGCGCTCAAGAGAGCCCAGGAGCGCACGGAGGAAAAGATCGCCGCCCTGTTCACGGAAGGCGGATCCTTTACCGTAAATTATCGCTACCAGCTCCTTTTCAACGGCTTTTCCATCGACGCGCCGCGCTGCATGATCGCGAAGATCCGTGCGCTTAAGGAGGTCGAAAGCGTTTCCATTGCCCCGCGTTGGAAAACTCCCGAGCCCGTAAAGACCGAGCCCGATAAGCTCTCCGATTCCGTTCCCTTTATCGGCGCGGACGAAGCCTGGAGCATGGGTTACACCGGGCAGGGCACGGCGATAGCGATACTCGATACCGGCGCCGTCGTTGACCACAACGCGTTCAAGACCGCGCCCGAGGTCGAGAAGCTGACCGCCGACGGCGTTTCCGCGCTGCTTGACAGGGGCGGCATGCACTGCGGGGAGCTTTATTCCGGCACGCTGACCGTTTCGGGCGTGTACCACAACGGCAAGATCCCCTTTAAATTCGACTATGCGGGCCGCGATACCGACGTTTCCCACGCGGACGCCGGCTCCGACCACGGCACGCACGTTGCCGGCATCGCCGCCGGTTACTATTCCGGCTCAAGCTATACCGGCGTTGCGAAGGATGCACAGCTCGTTATAATGAAGGTCTACGGCGCGGACGGCGAGACCAGCTGGGACACCGTCATGGCCGCCCTTGAGGACGCGGCGATACTCGGCGTGGACGCCGTCAATCTGAGCTTCGGCGCGGGCTGCGGCTTTACCTGTGACGATCCCGACACGGCGGAGGTGTTCGCGCTCCTTTCGGACCTCGGCTGCAATATAGCGGTCGCCGCGGGCAACGACGGCTCCTCGAACGGCGCCCAGTATTACGGCTCCGCCTTCTCTCAATATGCGCTCGCGATGAACCCCGACAACGGCATCGCGGCGTTCCCCGGCACCTATGCGGACTCGCTTTCAGTCGCCTGCTCGCATAAGGACGCCTCCTCCATACTGTATTTCTCCAGCCACGGCGCCACCGCCGATCTTAAGATCAAGCCCGAGATCAGCGCGCCCGGATACAATATCTATTCCGCAACGGATCCCAATCTGACCGGCGCGACAACGGTCTACGGGCCGAACTCCGGCACCTCCATGAGCAGCCCCCATATCGCCGGCTGCATGGCGCTGGTCTCCAACTTTGTTTCATCCGCTTTCCCGGAGCTTACCGGCAGGGATAAGGCCGATATGATCAACCGTCTGCTCATGTGCACGGCGGATCCCGTATCGAAGGTCTCCCCCCGCGCGCAGGGCTCCGGCATAGTCAACGCCGCGAAGGCCGTTTCGACGAAGGCCTACATCACAGTCGACGGGTGCGACCGCCCCAAGCTGGAGCTTGGCGACGACCCCAATAAGACCGGCGTTTACACCTTATCCTTCAACATTGTCAATTTCGGGAACGAGGCGCTTTCCTATACCATTTCGCCCACAGTGCTCACGGAGGGTACCAAGACCTCCACGCTGAACGGGCAGACCGTGACCGTGCTCTCCGGCTCCGCAAGGAATATCAGCAGCAACACGTACACGCAGGTCACCGGGGATACCTCCGTCACCGTTCCCGCGAACAGCACCGCCCGCGTGACGCTTACGATCTCGCTCAAGGCGGGCATAAAGAGCGACCTTGATTCGCGCTTCCCCCACGGCGTTTATATCGACGGCGAGGTCATACTTGACGGCGACGTCGATCTTGTCGTGCCGTATCTTGCGTTCTACGGAAACTGGAACGAGGCCTCCGTATTCGACCGCGGCACCTATATCGACGAGATACAGGGCGTCAACGATTACGGTATCCACACCTATCAGGCGGCCGTCGGCGCGGTCCGCGAAGGCGCAGAATACATGCTTTTCGGCGCGAATCCCTATATCGAGAGCGCCGATTGGCTGAGCGACCGCTGCACCATATCCCCCAACGGCGACGGATATTACGACAGGATCGACAAGCTGACCTACGACCTTATCAGGAACGCGGGCGAGGGCGGCATACTGATCTATAACGAGGACACGAACGAGGTCTATCTTGACGTGGACCTCTCCTACACCCCGAAGGCATGGAACTACAACGACGGCGATCCCAACGCCGTGTTCATACACAGCTCCGACCGTATCGGCGATCTGTTCAGCGGATGGTCTCCCGAAGGGCTCCCCGAGGGGACGCATATCGTGTTCCTGCTCTATCATTATCTTGACAACCCCGGCTTCACTCCCGATCAGAACGAGTGCGCCGAGATACGCCTTCCCATGACGGTCGATACTACCGCTCCCGTTGTGAGCGTGTGGAATATCGCCGGCGCGGGCTCCGATTCCACAATCACCGTGCATGACGATCACTACGCGGCCTGGATCGGAGTATACGCGGACGAGGCCTGCACCCAGCTCATCACCGAGAGCGCGATCGCTCCCGCGGAGCGCGGCGCGGACACGACGATAAGATTCGTATCCCCGGCGGAGACGGTCTACGTGCTGACGGGCGATTACGGCCGCAACACCTCCGAGGTCGTCGCACTTACCGGAAGCGGCACCGCCGAGCCGGTGGACGTCGCCTCCATTACCGTCACCCCCGATCCCGTTGAGCTGCTTACCGGCCGCACCGCCGTTCTTTCGATTGAAAAAACGCCCGCCGAGGCGAACAATTACGATATCGAATGGTCGGTCGACGACGCCTCCGTGGCGGAGGTCTCCGGCTCCGGCGATTCCGCCGTGGTCACAGGCGTTTCCGCGGGCTACGCGGTAGTCACCGTTACCGCGACCAACAGGGCTACCAAGTCCGTCGTCACCGCGAGCGCCGCCGTGACAGTCTCCGAATTCGTCGAGTACAGGCTCGTCGATTCGCTTGAGGACGGCGCGGATTACGTCATCGTGGCGGAAAGCTCGATAACGGGGTCCGACGCGTTCGCCGTCGGCAACACCTCCGTCAAATTCGGCAGATACCTGCTGCCCGTCGCCGTCACCGTTTCGGATGAAGGCTTCTGCACCGCCGATCCCGCGGACGAGCCCGCCGTGATCTGGCATGCCTCCGGCAGCGAAGGGGCGGGCTACTCCTTCTATAACGAGGCCGCCGGTAAATACATCGACGTCAATTCTTCGGGTTATCTGTATCCCGGCAGCAATGCGCTCAAGTGGTTCTATGACAGCGAAGGCAGGCTCGACAACAGGGTCGACGCCTCCGGCTACTATTACCTGTCCTATGTCGAAGGCACCGATCTGCTTACGCCGAGCAGATATACCACCTCCAACGCAGAGGCGTCTTCTTCGCTCGTGATAAGGTTCTATAAGCTCATCACGAACGAGCCCGCGCCCGCGTATCACACCGTCGTCTTCGCCGACTGGGACGGCTCCCAGATCAGCACGCAGCAGGTCCTGCACGGCGGCGCTGCCGCGGCGCCCGCCGATCCCGTGCGAGAGGGATATACTTCACCGGGTGGGATCCCGCCGATTTCTCCCACGTGACCGGGGATATGACCGTTACCGCGACCTACTCCGTCAACAGCTACCGCCTTTCGATCGTCTATGTTTATGACGAGGGCGGCGAAGCGGCTCCGGCAGTGACGATGGATCTGGAATACGGCGCCTCCTATTCCGTGACCAGCCCCGTGATAGAGGGCTATACCGCGGATATTCCCGCAGTCGAGGGCGTTATGGGCGCGGCTGACGTGAGCGTTACCGTTACATATAACAGGGACTACGTCGTAACGCTGCTCGGCGACGTCGACTGCAACAACATCGTGGATATGAGGGACGTCACCACGCTGAACGCCTATCTTATGAACCGCGGTGAGATCAGCCCGCAGGGGCTCGTGAACGCGAACGTGAGCGGCGGCGATATCGACGCCTATGATTCCACGCTCATCGCCATGCTCGCGTTGGGGATCGAGATCCCGATGAAGTAAAACGCATAATAAGAAATACCGCAAGGCCATCCCTTGCGGTATTTTTATTCCATCGCAGTCATCTCGTCATAGAGCTGCTTCATTATGCGCTTTTCGAGGCGCGAGATATAGCTTTGCGATATCCCGAGGAGGTCCGCCACCTGCTTTTGAGTGAGCTCCCTGCCGCCGCCCAAGCCGAAGCGCAGCTCCACGATGCGCCGTTCACGCTCGCCGAGGCGGCTCATCGCCTCCCTCAGGAGCTGACGGTCGGTCTCCTCCTCCATATTGCGGGAAACAAGGTCGTCGTCCGTGCCGAGCACGTCGGATAAAAGCAGCTCGTTCCCGTCCCAGTCGACGTTTAGCGGCTCGTCGAGCGACACCTCCGCGCGTATGCGGTTCGCCTTGCGAAGATACATCAGTATCTCGTTTTCGATGCATCGGCTGGCGTATGTCGCGAGCTTAATGCTCTTTTCCGCCTTGTACGTGTTGACCGCCTTAATAAGCCCGATCGCGCCGATGGAGATGAGATCCTCTATGTTTAGCCCCGTGTTCTCGAATTTGCGCGCGATGTAGACGACGAGCCTGAGATTATGCTCGACAAGGAGCGTCCTTGCGTCCTCGTCGCCCTCCGCAAGCCTTTTCAGCGCCTCCGCCTCCGCTTCCCTGTCGAGCGGCGGGGGCAGCGACTCGCCCGCGCCGAGATAATCGAGCTCCTGATCGCGGGCGGGGAGACGGCCGTATATCCTCAATATCAGTTTAAAGAAGCGTTTGAACATCGTTTCCTCATAAGTCATGACAAATCTCCGGAGGGACGATCGCCTCCTCGGCAAGCCTTTCGCGCGTGACGGCTACGAAGCACGCTGTCTCGACCCCGTTCACGCTGATCCTGTCCGGGAAAAAGCCCCTGAGCTCCGCCTTTCCCGCGGCGGTCGAAACGCTTATCGGGATAACGGCGAACCTCTCCAGCGAGCGGCAGCGTACAACGGCGACGGGCAGGCCCGAAACGGGCTCGTGAAGCGTGTTGCCCGTATCCACGAGCGCGGTGAATCGGCGCACGAACCCGCCGTGCAGGAGCGTGACGTTCACCCTGAAGGAATTCCTTACCCGGCGGCTCAAAAGCCGTCTTGCCGCGCGCGGCAGGAACGCCGCCGCAGCAGCAGCGACTGTCGCCGCGCGAAGGGGGATCCCGCCGCGCAGTCCGCCGTTCTCAAACCCGCCTCCGAACAAGCAGGCGACCGCCAATG
>CAMZAY010000089.1 GCA_947304365.1 uncultured Clostridia bacterium
CGCGGCTCTTTTCTTTTTGGAAACATGAATGAAAATGCCGTGCTTGTCCGTTAACAGTATGTAAGCATGACTGACGGAGGTTAACATATGAAACATTGGATAAAGCAGACGATATGCCTGCTGGTTGCAAGCTTTGTGATTTTGTCTGCGGCTGGTTGTTCGAAAACATACGGTGATGCGCTCGCCGCAAATGCGGGAACTGCGGAACCAAGAACGGAGGCGACTGCGCAAGCGGCGGCAACACTCGCTCCGCAGATCACCGCGTCGCCGGTGCAGGTGACGGAAAGCCCCACTCCCGATCCGGGCGGCTACCGTCTTATCGGTGATGACGAGCTGCGCGAGGCCGTCGCACGAAACGAGTATTCCTCCGAGGAGCAGAAGGTGATGGTAGGATCGGCGCTTTCGCTCGTCGACAGGGTGAGCTATTTCTGGGGCGGCAAGAGCTATGCCGCGGGCTTCGACCCCGATTGGGGCGAGCCGCGCGAGGTCACGAGCGAGGGCGACAGCACCACGGGACAGACGCTCCCATACGGGCTCGACTGCTCGGGCTTCATATGCTGGTGCGGCGCGCAGCTCGGCAGGGGCGTCAACTGGACGCGGGAAAACATAGGCGAAGGCACCTGGCACCAGTGGGAAAGCTCGGTCGAGGTCGACGCGGACGAGCTTCTCCCCGGTGATATAGCGTTTTTGAACGCATACCCCGGGGCGGAGAGCAACCATATCGGCATAGTCGTCGGCTTTCTCGAGAACGGGGAGCCGATCATCGCCCACTGCTCGAGCACTGAAAACAACATCGTCGTATCGACGGCGGGAGGCGTCTTCAACTATTTCAGAAGGCTTGCTTTTCTCGCCGACAATGTGTCTTAACAATTACGAACAACGAAAAGCCGAGGAAAAACAATGAAAAGATTTATCAAAAAAGCCATTTGCCTGCTGCTCGTGGGGCTGACGCTCACGGCGGCGGGGTGTGTGCAGACGCCGGAGGACGACGCGATCACAGGCAAGACGAAGATCGACGGGGATCACGTCGGCGAGCTGATGTCGGAGGGCGACCCGACCATGCCGCAAAAGCAGGAGCTCGGACAGCCGGAGCACCTGAAGGAAAGCTATAAAACCGTGCTCGGCGTGCAGGGCGACGAGCGGAGGCAGGCGCTTGAATACACCGTCGAGATCGACGCGGACGTGCGCGTGCCGGAAAGCGGGGTGTATCCCGTTTACGCGGTGGAAAAGCCGCGCCTCATGGACGAGGGGCTTTTTGAGCGTCTTATAAGCGTCCTCTTTTCCGACTGCGATTATATAACCGTCGCCCCGAACGGCTCGGAGTACGCGCCGGGCTGCTTCACCACGGAGAGCCGGTATATGACGGGAACGGGAACGGACGCCGACACGGGCGAGAGTTTTTCGAAAACGCTCGAGCTCGTTCAGGGAAAAGGGATCGTGGACGACATGGAGCATGACTATGAGGAGTTCCTCGTTTACTGCAACAATGACGGCGAAGATTTTACCTATATGTACCATTCGTCGGACATCCAGCAGATCGGCCTTCCCGACTATATCTTCTCCTATTATGAAGAGCAGGGTGGCTACGAGGTCGAGGACTATGCGAAAATCGAAGGCGAGTTCATGTGGAACGAGACGGACTATGAAACAGCCCTCGGGATCGTGAACGGTTTTCTTTCGGAAACGGGTCTTTCGGACGTGATGGAGCTTGCCTATTCGGGAAGGACGCGCTTCACCACCCGAAGGAGGCAGAGCGCCGACTTCTATGAAGCATGGGGCTTTGCCCTCGTGCCGAGGGTCGGCGACGCCCGAATGGCTCCCGTTGACGTGGACAACACCGTCGACGTCGCCCGATTGACATACAGGAGCACGGAGCATTCTATGGAATTTGACCGCCTTTACATGCCGAACACACTGAGGATATACGTCTACAACGGCGAGATAGCATTGATAAAGTGGTCGAGCTGCGTTGCTGACGAGGTCTCCGAGACGATTTCTCAAAACGCTCCGCTTTTGCAGTTTTCGGATATCTATTCGGTATTCAAGGACAAGCTCGCTGTGCAGGGGTATTATCCGCCGCTTTCGGCAAAAGAAGCGCAGCCTCAAAGCGCGCGTATACTGATCGACCGCATCGAGCTCTGCTATTACCGTGTGAAGACGGGCGGCGGAACGTGCGAATACGCCATAGTGCCGGTATGGGTGTTCTGCGGGCGGACAGAATGGAGGTTCAGGGACCGGTCGGAAATACAGCTCATACTGTCGGAGGACGGGACTTGTTTGCAGGGCGACGCGGGCTATACCTTCATGATAATAAACGCGATGGACGGCTCGATAATCGATCCGTCGCGGGGATATTAATAAGCCAAAAGGAGGAAACGAGATGAAGCAAAGAATCAAAAAGGCCGTGTGCCTTTGCCTCGCGGGGCTGACATTAGTCCTTGCGGGCTGCGTTAGAACGCCGGAGGGATCGGCGGTCGCGGCAAAGACCAAGATCGACGGATTTCATTTGGGCGAGGTTTTGAATGAGGACGGAACGCCGAAGGCTCAGGAGCTCGGCGAGCCTAAGCACATCACGGAGAGCTGGACGCAGGCCCTTGGCGGTTCTGTCGACGGCGGCGGAACGGAACAAAGGCTCGATTACACAATAAAGATCGACGCGGACGTGACCGTGCCGGAGGACGGGATATTCCCCGTTTACGGCGTCGCAAAGGCAAAATACATGGATGAGGACGTTTTCGACCGCTTTGTGAACGTGCTCTTTGAGGGCTGCGAGGGCAAATACTCCGCTCCGACCGGCTCCCAATACAAAAAAGGCTGCTTCGATTCCGACGAATGGGGGGTTGCATCTCCGTGCTATGACGGCGAAATAAACTACGAGCATTATCTTGAGGTTTATCAGGGGCAGGGAAGCATACTGACCGACGAAGATCACAGCATGATGGAGCATCTGGTATTCCGTATCAAAACGAGCCTCCACCCGGAGGAAGGCGAGGTGAGGACGATAGGCATTTGTGATTGGGACGGCTATAACTCCTCCCGCGTTATTGGCCTGCCGCAGTATGTGTTCGATTATTACGAAGATGGACAAAACGCAGGCTCCGAGGAGGAGCCGGCCGCCTATGAGCTCATCCGCAATGAAACGAGCGATGAGGACGCGCTTAAGCTCGCAGAGGATTTTTTGGCAAAGGTGGGTCTTTCGGACAGCATGACCCTCGGCTGGTCGGGAAGGACGAGGTTTCTGGGGAAGGATTACAACGAGGTATACGAGGCGATGGGCTTCGCTTTCGTTCCGAAGGTCGGTAACACCCGCATGGCACCCGTCGACGCGGACGACACCGTCGATACGGCAGATCTTAATTTGCGAAATTTTGAAAGCTCGATGTCCTTCGACGCGCTCTGGAAGCCGAACGTGCTTAAGCTATACGTTTCAAACGGCAGCATATTCCATATCTGCTGGGTGAGCTGCACGAACGACAACAACTCCGGCGTCATATCGCGCAACGCTCCCCTGATGCCGTTCTCCGAGATCTACGAGGTGTTTAAGAATAAGCTCGACATCATGGGCAATTACCCCTTGATAAGCGTGAAGGCGGCGGTTCCGAAAGAAAGGACTGTCTGCGTCAACAATATCGAGCTATGTTATTACAGGGTCAAGGCGGGTACAGGTGCGGAGGATTACGCGCTCATCCCCGTATGGGTGTTCATGGGCGATATAGAATTGAAATACGACCCCGAGGACTATAACGATCTTATCCATGCCGAGGACGGCACGGTGATAAAGGGCGGCGCCGGTTACTGCATCATGATGATAAACGCCATTGACGGAAGCGTTATAGACCTTTCAAGGGGCTATTAAGGGGTGAAGCATGAGATTTTTAAGAACTCTTTTGATCGAGCTCAAACGGGCGGTACTCTCCTATCGCTTCGCGGCGGCAGTTTTGATAATGCTCGCGGGGCTTATCGCGGGAGGCTTCGAGCACATATACGGTTTTATGAAGGGCCTTTCGAGCACCCCGCCGGACGCGCTCCGCGCCGGTATGGAGAGCATGTGCTTTTCATGGGCCGTCGGGTCGGACGCCGCGCATTTCGTGCTGCCGATAGCCGCCGCGCTGCCCTGCTCCGTGCTGTTCATAGACGATATGACCTCGGGCTTTATAAAGGGCTACGTTTCAAAGACCGGGAGAGCGGCCTATATCGCCGTGCGCGGCATAGTATCGCTCGTCGTTCCCGCGCTCGCGGTCGCGCTGGGGATGATGATTCTGTATGCGGCGCTGTATTTCATCTTATCCCCCTACTGTCCGCCCGGGGAAGGCGGCTCCTCGGTGCTGACCGGGCTCGTCGGTCAGCTTAAGATCGTCGCGCCTTACGCGGCGGGCGCCTCGCTCTGGTCGTCCGTCGGGCTCCTGCTCGCGGGCGCGACGGTCAACGGCTTTTCGGCGATCGCCTCGCCGTTCATAATATTCTACCTCATGGAGATAGCTTTCACGAGGTATTTTCCTAAAGCTTCGCAGTTCGCTCCTTCGATGCTTTTGAGCGGCGGGGAGCTTATTGAAAACCCGATGACGCTGTTAATTACAAGCCTTGCGCTGAGCGCGGCGCTGATCGGAGCCTTCTCGGCGGTATCTTATTCGAGGATAAGGAGGCAGATATGATAACGAGAGTTCTTTCCGCGACCGGCTATGATTTCAGAAGGTGGCGAGGCAACCTGCGCGTGGTATTCACCTTCCTGCTCATGATAGTCCTCTGCTTCTTCCTCTCCGGCAAGGTAACGCGCTTTTCGGAAATGAATTCGAGCGTATTGCAGATAGCCGAGCCCTTTATCTGGACGTTCGACGACGCTAACGCCATAATGCTTGCCTCAATGCTGCTCATATTGATGCTCGGTGATATGCCCTTTCTCGGCGCGGACACTCCGTACTTCCTCTCGCGCATGAGCCGCCGCGAATGGCTGACGGGGCAGGTCGTCTATATCGCCGCCTGCGCTTTGCTCTACTGCGCGGCGGTGCTGACAGTGACCTCGCTCCTCTGCATGAGGACGAGCTTTATTGGCAACAAATGGTCGCCGACCGCCGCCATGCTCGGCTTTACGAGCGCGGGCGACGCGATAGCCGTGCCGGCCTTCGTCAGGACCATGGAGACTACGACGCCTTACAGGTGTATGTCCGTGATATTCTGCCTTATGACCTGCTACACGCTCGTGCTCGTCATGCTCATGCTGTTCATGAGCATACGCTTCGGCAAGACCGCCGCGGTGACCTCGGCCTTCGGGCTTTCGCTCTACGGGTATCTTATGAACCCGCAGCTCATCAAGACCGTTTTCAATATCCCCGAATCGCGGATGTATCGAGCCAATCTCATATTCGGCTGGCTTTCACCGTTGAATCACGCATCCTACCATATGCACAACTTCGGGTACGATAAGCTGCCCGCGATATGGCAGTCGCTGCTTATAATGCTGGGGATATGTGCGCTTCTGTATTTGGGCTCGCTTA